>RFHQ01000208.1 GCA_003695765.1 Gammaproteobacteria bacterium | reverse complement strand
GTGCTGATTCCGGCCACACAGGCGGCCTCCGGCGTACCGGACGCGAGGAAGCGCTCGATCGTGTCCAGGCTGCATTGCGAGAACCGGTCGTTGCCGTTGATCGTCGCTTCCATCAGGAAACCGGGCGGGGCGAATTCGCAGGGATTCCGCTGGCCATTCATCTGGCTGCTCTCATTGTCGTGCCAGGCGCCCAGCGTGTGCCCGATCTCATGGGCGGTCGTCAGCGCGCTGATCCAGGTGTCGGCGGTCTGCTGGCTCAGCGCGGCGCCGAACTCGGTGCTGCAGGCCGCGCCGAAATACGCGATGCCGCGCGTGGTGCCGGCGAGATCACGGCCGGTCAACAGATGCGTGGGACCGCGCGTGAAGCCGCTGGCCAGCCGGTAGCGGCGCAGTTCGTCGAGCAGTTCGGCCGGCACTCGGCTGGTGAACGGGTCATTGGCAGTGCCGAAGATCTGCAAGCTGTCGATCTCGATGTCGATGCCGAGCTGGTTCAGGAAGATTCCGTCCACGATGTTCAGCCGCGCCAGGATCGCGGCCTCGGCACCGGCGCCTTGCATCCGGAAGAACTCGTAGTCGGCGACGACGTCCAGCAGCATGCGCCGCCCGCCGTCGGCCGGCAGCGCAGCCGTCTCCGCCGCCAGCCGCGCGACGGAGCCGGCGCCACTGCCGGCACTGTCGGGCGGCAGCAATTCGCAGCCATCGGCTGCCGGCGGCAGCACCAGGTCGCGCATGCGGAAGATGACGTTGATCGACCCCGGACCGGTATCCGGGTGTTGCAGGCGGGGCGCCGCCTGGCGGCGCGGCTCGATCCCGTATAGCGCCTCGCCATCGAACAGTATGCCGGTCAGCTCCTTGCCGGCCCGCGTCAGGCGCAGCCAGGAGCCCGGGCGGCCGTCGATGCTGCCGCCGAGTACACGGATGTCGCGCAAGCTGCGCCGCTGTCCGATGCGCGGATTGTCCTCGAGCCGGAGCCGCCAGTGCTCGCCGAAGGCCGCGACCGGCAGGCCGCCGTCACCGGCCGTCGCCCAGTCGATCACGAGGGCATCGTGGTGCAGGATGCGGCTGACCTGGGCCGCAGCCGCGGTTCCGGCAGCCAGCAGGAGCAGGGTGGCCACGGCGCCCGGCGCCTTGGCCATTCGCTGGTACTTCATACGGTAGCGATGATGCGACGGGCAGACAGCGCAGCGCACTCCGGCAGCGGACGATCACGACAACAGGGGCACTGACCCACGGTGCCCGGGGGCAAGTGTAACCCAGTTTTGCCGCGCGTCAGCGCAGCGCCGGCAGCACGCGTTCGCCGATCAGGCGGATCGAGTCGGCCGGGTCGTCGTGCAGTCGCAGAGCGATCTCGGTGAAGCCCAGCTCACCGAAGCGGCGCAGCTTGTCGATCTGCCGGTCGAGGCTGGACAGGTCGCCGGCACAGCTGAGTCCTTCGACCAGCTTGTGGACCGTCTCCGAGGGCAGGCCCTCGATTTCCCCGTGTCGCTCGCGGAAGGCTTTCAGAAAGGCCCCCTTGTTGCGCTCGACCAGCTCGACTTCGTCGGGCTCGAGAAACGGTTCCAGCCACGGCCGCTCCAGCCAGCCCCGGATGATCAGCTCGCGCCGGGCCTCGGCAAAGGATGCCTCGGCGTCTTCCTTGATATGCCAGGCGATGAAATTGTTGACGCGAAAGTCGCCGGGGTCGCGGCCCGCCCCGGCCAGTGCGTCGCGCAGTACCGCCAGATGACTCGGCGCCATCGGCAGCTGCACATCGCTCATCATCGTCCCGTCGGCCAGCCGGGCCGCGTTGCGCAGCAGCCTCTCGCCGGTCGCGCCCGCATAGATCTGCGGCGGTGGCGCGTCGTGCCAGGCGGCATTGAAGCCATAGGCCCGGAACACCTCGCCCTGGTAATCGAATCGCTCGCCGCCGATGGCCCGCCTGACGATCTCCAGCGCCTCGCGGGCCGTGGTCACGCGCTTGCCGTAGCCCATGCCCATGACGCCGTTCCACTCGCCGCCGGCACCGATCACGATGCAGCTGCGGCCCCCGGCGTATTCGTTCAGGGTCAGGATCGCATTCGCGATCTTCAGCGGGTGCATCTCGTAGGGGCTGACGACGACGACGCCGCAGCGGATGCGTTCGCTGGCCATCGCCAATGGCACCAGGCTGAGGAAAGCGTCGCGGGCGCGCGCGTAGTTCTGCGCCCACAGCGCACGAAAGCCGTAACCCTCGGCCAGCAGGCCCAGTTCACGGATCTCCTCGGGCCTGAGATCGGGTTCCAGGATCAGATCGAGTTCCATGCCATCGCTCCGCTTGCCGGATCGCCCGAATCTAGCGCCCAGCGCCGGCCACGCGCCTCCGGATTTCTACTTATCGGGACTGGTTTCGAGGCGCAGGCCGCCGTCGCTGTCCACGATGCGGCCAGCCGCCGGCGTTGCGAAATGCGTGCCGATGACCAGCACCGGCCGGCCGGCCTGTTCGGCGAGGAAGCGTTGCCGCGTTGCGAGCGCCTGCTGCGGGTCGAAATCGAAGGGACTGCACCAGTCGGGCCGGGCGATCTGGCAGGGATGGTGCATCAGGTCGCCGGTGACGACCGCTTCTTCGCCCGCCGAGACGATGCGCACGCTGACGTGGCCGGGCGAGTGGCCGGGTGTCGATTCCAGCCGGACCTCGCCGGTGATCCGGTGATCGGGCCGCACGAGGTCCGCGAGCCCCGCGTCGACGATCGGCCGCACCGAGTCGCCGCAGTAGTCGCCGAGCGGCGTGACCGGTTGCCGGCTGACGTGGTCCCAGTCGGCGGCCGTGAACAGGTAGCGCGCGTTCGGGAAGGTCGGCACCCAGCTGCCGTTCTCGAGCAGCGTGTTCCAGCCGACGTGATCCGGGTGCAGATGCGTGCAGACCACATAGTCGACCCGTTCGCGCGGAAAGCCCGCCGCCGCGAGATGGTCGAGAAAGGCGCCCTGGCGCTGATTCCACTGCGGCACCGCGCGCGGCTTGTCGTTACCGAGGCAGGTGTCGATCACGATGCGCTTGCCTTCGCTGGCGACCAGCAGCGCCTGGATGCTGGTCAGCAGGCGGCCGTCCGCAGTAATGAAATGCGGCTGCAGCCACTCGATCGGCAGAACCGCCTCCGGGCGAGCATCGGGCAGCACGACTTCGGCCGGCATCGAGTCGTCCTCGATCTCGATGATCCGGGTGATCTCGACGGCACCGATCGTCCACGTCGGCATTCGCTACCCCCCTGCCAGACTGGCCCCTAGCATAACGCCGGGCGTGGTCCGGCGCTGCGGTTAAACTACGGGTTCAGCCACTGGCCGACCAGGAAATGAGCGGTTTCGACGACATCGCTGCGGAATTGGCAGCCTTCAAGGCGCGCGACCTTTACCGCCAGCGCCGGCGTCTGGAGGCGCCGCAGGGGCGGGAGCTGGTCGTCGACGGCCGGCGGTTGCTGAACTTCTGCAGCAACGACTACCTCGGCCTGGCGGCCGATCCACGTGTGGCCGAGGCCTTTCGCGCCGGGATCCAGCGCTGGGGCACGGGCGCCGGCGCATCGCACCTGGTCTGCGGGCATACGGCGGCGCACGCCGAACTCGAAGAGGCCTTGGCCGATTTCACCGGCCGGCCGCGCGCCTTGCTGTTCTCGTCGGGCTATGCGGCCAATGTCGGCACGATCAATGCTCTGCTGAGCCGTGGCGACGCCGTGTTCCAGGACCGCCTGAACCACGCGTCGCTGCTCGACGGCGGCTGGGTCAGCCGGGCGGATTTCCACTGGTACCGTCACCGGGACACGGCGCAGCTCGAGCAGAAGCTGGCGGCGACGGCCGGCGGGCGCCGCCAGCTGGTCGTCAGCGACGGGACCTTCAGCATGGACGGCGACCTGGCGCCGCTGGACTCGCTGGTGCCGATCAGCCGCGCGGCCGATGCCTGGCTGATGATCGACGATGCCCACGGCATCGGCGTGCTTGGTGAACAGGGCCGGGGACTGGTCGATCCGGCCCGCTGGACCGTCGCCGACGTCCCGGTGCTGGTCGGCACGCTGGGCAAGGCCCTGGGCTGCTACGGCGCGTTCGTCGCTGGCAGCGAGACGCTGATCGACTACCTGATCCAGCGCGCGCGCAACTATATCTACACGACCGCGCTGCCGCCGGCCGTGGCCTGCGCGACGCTGCAGGCCTTGGCCATAGCGCGCCGCGAGGGCTGGCGGCGGGAGCGGCTGGCGGCGCTGATCCGGCGCTTTCGTTCCGGTGCCGCGGAACTGGGTCTCGAGCCGGCGCCATCGGCGACACCGATCCAGCCGCTGATCGTCGGCGAATCCGGCGCCGCGATGGCCTTCAGTCGCGCGCTGCAGGAGCAGGGCCTGCTGGTCGGCGCGATCCGGCCGCCGACCGTGCCGAAAGGCACCGCCAGGCTGCGCATCACTCTGACCGCAGCCCACGACGAGGCCGATGTCGACCGCCTGCTGACTGCGCTGGACGCGGCCGCGCGCCGGATCCGGGCTGCCTGACATGCCACGCGGCGTGTTCGTCACCGGG
>RFHQ01000046.1 GCA_003695765.1 Gammaproteobacteria bacterium | reverse complement strand
CATGCGAATCAGCATTTTCGGCTTGGGCTACGTCGGTGCCGTCTCCGCCGCCTGCCTCGCGCGCGATGGCCACGAGGTCATCGGCGTCGACCCCGCGACGCACAAGGTGGAACTGATCAACGCCGGTCACAGCCCGATCATCGAAGCGGGCCTGGAACCGCTGATCGCGGCGGCCGTAGACAGCGGCCGGCTGCGTGCCACCAGCGCCGCGGCCGATGCGGTCGCCGCCACGGAGTTGTCGATCGTCTGCGTCGGCACGCCGTCGGCCGCCAACGGCAGCCTGGACCTGCGTTACGTCGACGCCGTCTGCGGGGACATCGGCGACGCCCTGCGGGAGCAGCAAGACTGGCATACGGTCGTGATCCGCAGCACGATCCTGCCCGGCACAATGCGCCGCCTGGTAATTCCGCGGCTGGAAGAAGCCTCCGGCAAGCGCGCCGGGCAAGACTTCGGCCTGTGCAACAACCCGGAATTCCTGCGCGAAGGCACAGCGATCCACGATTACGACCACCCGCCGAAAACGGTCATCGGCGCGGTCGACGAGCGCAGCGCGGCGCCGCTGCGCGAGCTGTACGAGGCATTGCCAGCGCCCTTGTTCGTCACCGACATCGAGATCGCCGAACTGGTCAAATATGTCGACAATGTCTGGCATGCGCTGAAGGTCGGCTTCGCCAACGAAATCGGCGCTCTCTGCAAGCCGCTGGGCATCGACAGCCACCAGGTCATGGAGATCTTCTGCCAGGACACCAAGCTGAACATTTCACCCTATTACCTGCGGCCGGGCTTCGCCTTCGGCGGTTCCTGCCTGCCAAAGGACGTCCGCGCTTTGAACTATGAATCCGCGCAGCTCGATCTGAAGCTGCCGATCATCGGCGCGATCATGGACAGCAACCGCCTGCAGGTCGAGCGTGGCCTGGAACTGATCATGGCCCAGGGTCGCAAGCGCATCGGCGTCCTCGGTTTCAGCTTCAAGGCCGGCACCGATGACCTGCGCGAGAGCCCGATCGTGGAATTGATCGAGCGCCTGATCGGCAAGGGCTACGACCTGCGGCTGTACGACCGCAATGTGAACCTGGCGCGGCTGGTCGGCGCGAATCGTGAATACATTCTCGGGCACATCCCGCACATCGAGCGCCTGATGGTGGACTCACTCGAGGAGTTGCTGGAGCACGCGGAACTGGTCGTGATCGGCAACCCGGACCCGGAGTTTCGCGCGGCCCTGCGACGGATCGAGGCGGATCAGCGGGTGGTCGACCTGGTGCGGATCGACCCGGCGGCGCGTAGCGACGGAGGATACGAGGGCCTGTCGTGGTGAGCAACGCGCTCAGGCGGCGAGAAAATCTGGTGGGCGATGCTGGGATTGAACCAGCGACCTCTGCCGTGTGAAGGCAGCGCTCTCCCGCTGAGCTAATCGCCCCGGCGCCAAAGGATACACAAGGCGGGCCGGCGGGCAAAGCCCCTGCCGTGAGGAGCGAGGCGCCCCGAAAGCGTGGCCGGCGCACGGGCATCGGCGGCGCAGTTGTAATAGGATCGGGCTTGGCAAAGGGACTTGGCCGGCTGAATGGGCCACAGGCAAGCGGACAGATGTACGAAAAGTTCTTCGGATTGAAATCGCGGCCGTTCGATCTCACTCCGGATCCGCGCTTCATGTTCATGACCCCGCAGCACTCGCGGGCGGTCGCGAACGTGAAGTTCGCGCTGATGAATCGCGACAGCTTCGTCATCATCACGGGCGAAATCGGCATCGGCAAGACGACGATTGTCAACACGGTGCTGGCGGAGCTCGGCAGCGACTACGTTACGGCCAAGATCACCCACACGACCTTGACGGAAATCGAACTGTTGCAGGCGCTGCTGTCAGCGTTCGGCATGCCCAATTACAGCAAGAAGAAAGTGCTGCTGCTGGATACCTTGCGCGATTTCTTCCTCACCAAGCATCGCGAAGGCAAGCATGTCGTCATCATTGTCGACGAGGCCCAGAATCTGAGTCCGGCCGCGCTGGAGGAACTGCGCCTTTTGTCCTGCATCGACACCAGCGATCGCCGGATCGTCTCGATCGTGCTGACCGGCCAGCGCGGCCTGGACGACATGATCGATGCCCCGAGTATGCGCCAGCTCCGGCAGCGCGCCCGGCTGCGGCAACGCCTGGAAGCCCTGAACGAAGAGGAGACGCGCGACTATATCCGGCACCGTCTCGAGGTCTCCGGCGGAGATATCGAGACGCTGTTCACCGATGAGGCCATCGCCGAAGTCCATCGGCTTGCCTTCGGCATCCCCCGCCTGATCAACACGCTCTGCGACACCGCCATGATGGGCTGCTTCGTCGAGGAACAGTCGCAGGTCACGCTGGAAGCCATCGACAATGCGGCTCGGGAACTGCGCTGGCGCTGGCTGGAAGAACGCGACGAGGAAAAACGCCGGTCAGCGGCTCGGCCGGCTGGCCGGCAGGCGCTCGCCAGTCTGACCGTTTACCGCAACGGCCAGCTGGAAGACGAGGTCGAGATCTGCAACTTCCCCTTCGTCATCGGCCGCAGCAGCGCCAACGACCTGGTGATCCTGGAAAAGGAGATCAGCCGCCGGCATGCGCTGATCGACTGCATCGGCGGCATCTTCGTCATCGAGGATCTGAACAGCAAGAACGGAATCCAGGTCAACGGCAACCGGCGCACGCGCGCTCTGCTGAGGCCCGGCGACGTGATCGGCTTCGGCCAAGTGGACGTGGCCTTCCATGCGGCCACGGACGCCAACGGACGCGCGCTGCCGCCGGAAGGGGATTCGGGATTTGCTGCGACCGTGGCCCAGGAGAGCGAAGAGCACAACCCGGACGATACCGGCGAGTTGCCGAGCAAGCGCTTCGCCTGACGGCTCGCTTCAGGCTGCGCTGCGATCGTCCGGGCTGACCTGCTCCAGAGGCAGGGGCGTGACCGAAGGCACCGCACGTTCTTCCGCGTCGCGGGTCGGCCCGGCCATGCTGATAGCCCTGCCCCACAGCACGACCTCGATCGTCTGCAGGAAGATGAAGATGTCGAGTACGAGGTTGCCGTTCTTGATGTAGTACAGGTCGTATTTCAGCTTGTTGCGCGCATCCGAGAGCGATGCGGCATACGGAAAATTGAGCTGCGCCCATCCCGTCAGGCCAGGGCGCACGCAGTGCCGATAGCTGTAGTACGGGATCTTCGCCGCCAGGTCCTGGACGAACTCCGGCCGCTCCGGCCGCGGCCCGACAATGCTCATGTCGCCGCGGATCACGTTGACCACCTGCGGCAGCTCGTCGAGCCGGAAGCGCCGCAGCACACGGCCCACTCTCGTGACCCGCTCGTCTCCGGCAACCGCCCAGCGCGGACCGCCGCCGGCCTCGGCATCCACGCCCATGCTGCGAAACTTGAGCAATTCGAATGGCCGGTCGTGCAGGCCGACGCGCCGCTGGCGGTAGAACACCGGGGCGCGCAGCCCGTCTTCCAGCTTGATCGCGATGACCACGAGCAGCAGGACCGGTGACATCGCGGCCAGCATCGCGAAACTCGCCAGCAGGTCGAAGCAGCGCTTCGCGGCCAGGAACAGGGGCTGGGCGTGCCCGCTGTTACTGAACACGAGCCAATCCGGTTGCATCACGTCGAAATCGATCTTTTCGGTCTCGCGTTCCAGGAACTCGACGATGTTGAGCACCCGAACGCCGGCAAAGCGCTGTTCCAGCAGAATCCGGGTCGGGAACAGCCCGCGCCGGTCGTCCAGAGCGACGACGATCTCGTCGAAATTGCCCGCGCGCACCGCCTCGTCCAGCGCCAGCAGCGGCGCCAGCCGCAGTTCGCGCGCGAGCCGGCGGTCGCGATCGCTCATGGCGACATAGCCGACGACTTCGAAGCGGCGGCGGTCGGACTGGCGGCGCAGGGCACCGATGCGGCTGGCGACCTGCCCGGCGCCGAGCACCAGCACCCGCCGCTTGACCCGGTTGAAATTCATGAACCGCAGAATCGCCCAGCGCTCGAAAGTGAGCAGCGGCATCGCGATCAGTATCGCCAGCGTGAGGACGCCGCGGCCGGTGGCCAGTTGCGGCAACAGGTAGAAGAACAGCACATCGCCGAGGGCGCCGAGCAGGACGCCGACGAATACGCGGGCCGCGATCTCCCAGGGCCGCGGCCGCTGCCGATGCCGATAAAGGCCCATCGCCGCCAGACCCAGCATCACCCAGCCCGCAAACACGGCGGCGCGCGGCAGGACCGGGCCCAGACCGGTCTCCGCGGCGGCGAGATCGAAGGAAAAGCGCAGCCCGGCACCCAGGCAGAGCGCGACCACGGCGAGCAGGAAATCGGCCAGCAGCAGCAGTGGAACCGGCCCGGACAACCAGCGCGTTTTCCTGAAAAGCTTCATCGAAGCCGCCGATAACTCCCTGTTTTTATTTATTCAGATCAGCAGCGCAGCGAAAGGCAGAGCGTCCCGCGCCAACAATCGAGCATAGCCCCTGCTGCAGGGCAAATCCATGACCGACTTCACATATTTCGCCTGTATCCACGATCACGACACCCCGAGCACGGCAGCATGCAGGCCGAGCGTCCCGAGTTGCGCCTGAATTTCCCCGGTATAGAGCGGGTTCATCACCAGCACAACCGCCGGATCGATGGCCTGCAGCGCATCGGGAGCCACGATCCGGTGACCCGTTCCGGCTACGTACCGGCCCTGCTTGTGCGGGTTGATGTCGACCAGCGCTGCGATCCGCTCCGCCGCCCCGACGAGGTTGGCGAAAGTCACGCCCTTGGAGCCAGCCCCCCAGATCACGGCCGGCCCGGCCGTGGTCAGCCGCGACAGTTCCCGCCGCCAGTGTGCCAGACGCTCGCGGGCCTGCTGCGGGAACGCAGCGGCCGCCGCCGCAGCGCCGCCGTCCGCCACGCTGGCCCGCCGCCGGCCACCGGCGCTGCCTTGCGCCTCCATGGCCAGGTACTGTGCGCCGAATCGTTCCGTCAGCCGCTGCGGCGACAGGCCGGCGCGCTGCGCACAGGCAGCCAACGAAGCCGGCGAGAAGTACTGGCAGTGTTCGTAGATCAGGTCCCAGATGCCGAGATCGCGGACGGTATAGAGGGCATTCGGCACCTCGACGTAGTACAGGCGCGCGCGGTCCGGTGGCAGGGCCGCGACGATACCGGAGAGAAACTCGACCGGTGCCCAGATGTGCTCCAGGACCTGCCGGCAGCTGACGAGGCGCGGCCGCAGCCCGGCCTCGCCGGGGCCGAATTCGCGCGCGTGAAAGTGCAGCTGCTCCGGCAGCGGCGCCGCGTCACGCTCGGCTTCGTAGCTGGGATCGAAGCCGTGGCCTTCGTTGTCGCCCAGTTCGCACAGCAAGCGCAGGAAGTCGCCCTTGCCGCAGCCGATATCGACTATCTGCACGCCCCGCAGGCCATGCCGCTCGACCAGTTCCGCCGCGAGGTCGCGGGCAAAACCGGAAAACGTCGCCGAGTAGTGCAGCGAGTTCTCGTAGTGCTGGCCGTAGCGCAGCAATTCCGGCTGGAAAGCGGCATTGAAGAAATGCCGGCAGGCAGCGCAGAAATGCAGCGCGATGTCCGCCGTCGGCTGGGCGCGCGCACTGTCGGGATCGGCATACTGCACATTGCAGAACACCGGCAGCCCTTCCAGCCGCAGCAGTGGCCGGGTGTCCGAGGCGCCACAGACCGGGCAACCAGCCATCGCGATTGCCTACAGGGCTGCCAGTTCCGGCGACAGGCCCTTGTCGGCCAGCATCGCCCGGATCTCATCGAGATAGACGGCGTTCATCACGACGATGTAGTCGGGCTCGAGGGCCGGCAGGTCCTCCGGGGAAACGATCCGCTGGCCGCCGCCCGGCATGAAAAATCCGCGGCGGTGCGGGTTGATGTCGACCGCTTCCCGGATCAGTTCGTCGAGACCGAGACTGCTGAGGAAGGCGACACCCTTGGAGCCGGAGCCCCAGATCAGGATCCGCTGGCCGGCCGCCGCGCGCGCGCGGATGTCGTCGCGCCAGCGGCGCATCTTGTCGGCCACCCGCTGCGGGAAACTGGCCACCATGGCCTGCAACTCGCCGACCTCGCGGGCGCGGGCCGCCAGATCCGGCTCCGGGCCGCCCCCGTAGCTGGCCTCGACCGTCAAGTACTGGTCTCCGTAGGTGATGTCGGTGCGCAGGACCCGGAAGCCGTGAGTTTCCATCAGCGTGGCCAGTGAGGCCGGCGTGAAATACGAGCAATGCTCATAGTACACGTCCTCGAAGGCGCACTGACCGAGGATGCGGGTCGCCTCGGGCACCTGAATGAATACGACCGTGTCGTCGCGGCCGTGCACCGACTGCCGGATTTCGTGCACGAAGGGACCGGTTTCGAGGATGTGTTCCAGCGTCATCTTGCAGGCGACGAAATCCGCCTCCTCGACCCGGTAGCGCGAAGAGAAATAGTCGGCGACGAATTCGACCTGTTCGCCCCGCAGCGTCTGGTCGCGTGCCGGCACGTAGGCGGGATCGAAGCCGAGCCCCCGGTTGTCGCCCAGGGCGCAGAGCAAGTGCAGGAATTCTCCCTTACCGCAACCGATTTCCACGATCCGCTTGCCGCGCAGCCCATGCCGCTGCACGAGTTCTTCGGCCAGCTGCTCGTGAAATTTTCTGAAGGTCGGCGAGAACCCCTGAGTCTCCTCGTAGCGCGACGAGTATTCCGTCAGGGCCTTGTCGAAGGCGATGTTGGCGACGAAACCGCACCGCTCGCAGGCCGCCAGCGCGATCTCGCCCTTCGGCCATTCTCGCGCCGCTGCCTCGGTCTCCAGAAGGATGCAGCTATTCGTCGGGACCTCGGCAACGCGATAGAACACCTGCATGCGACCCTGCCCGCAGGTCGGGCAATCCCGTTCGCCGGCATGGCCGGTTCCCGGATTCGTTGCGGCGGGACTGCCGGTCATGTTCAGACCACCGTCGGTTCCGGCACCGGAATGATGAAACGGCCGCCCGCTTTACGATAGGCTGCCTGCTGCGCGAGAATCTCATCGGCGAAGTTCCAGGGCAGAAGCAAGGTGTAGTCCGGTCGGCGGCGCAGCAGTTCTTCCGGCGCCAGGATCGGCAGGTGCTGGCCTGGCATGTAGCGGCCCTGCTTGTGCACGTTCCGGTCGACGACGAAATCGACCAGATCGGGGCCGATGCCGGCAACGTTGATCAGGGTGCTGCCCTTGGCCGCCGCCCCGTAGGCCGCGATACTCGCTCCCTCGCCTTTCAGGCGGCTCAGCAAGGCACGCAGGTCGGCGCATAGCTGCGTGACACGATCCGAGAACGCCTGATAGTAGGCCAGCTCGTCCATGCCATCGCGGCGCTCCTCGTCCAGCAGTTGCCGCACCCGTTCGGAGGGCTGGTCCCGTTTGCCGACGTAGAGCCGCAGGGAGCCACCGTGTATCGGCAAGCGGCGAATGTCCTGCAGGTACAGCGAGTGGCGGCGGAACAGCCGGTCCAGAGCGAGCACCGAGAAGTAGCAGAGGTGCTCGTGATAGATGGTGTCGAACTCATTGTGCTCGATCAGGTCGCGCACATAGGGGTGCTCGATCACCGCCACGCCGTCGTCCTTCAGCAGCCGGGCTATGCCAGCTACGAAGCCGTTGGTATCGGCCACGTGCGCGAGCACGTTGTTCGCATGGATGACGTCCGCGGCCCGGCCCGTGTTCGCGAGCCGGCCCGCCAGCTCGATCCCGAAGAAGGCGATCTCGGTCGGGATGCCCTTCTCGATCGCCTTGCGGGCCGGACCTTCGGCCGGATCGATGCCGAGCACCGGGATGCCGGCCTGCTGGTAGTACTGCAGCAGATAGCCGTCATTGCTGGCGAGTTCCACGACCAGGTTGCCGGGCCCCAGCCCGCGGGCGGCGATGAGTTCCTCGACATTGGCCCGCGAATGTTCCAGCAGCGTATCGGAAAAGGACGAGAAATAGGGGTAGTCGTCGCAGAACAGCAGCTCCGGATCGACGGTTTCCGTGATCTGGACCAGAGAACAGTCCTCACAGAACGCCACCTTCAACGGAAAACGCGGTTCCGGCTCGGCGAGTTGCGCCGCCGACGGCATGCGGTCGGCCAGCGGCGTCTCGCCCAGGTCGAGGAAGACCGCCATGCGGTCACTGCCGCAGGAGCGGCAGCGGGCGGGAGTGATCGAATCATTCATGCCGGCGCCCCTCAGGCCACGCGAGCGCTGCGCCAGCGCAAGTTCTCGTCCAGACGGCCATCGGCGATCAGCTTCTTGACATGGGCGATTCGCTTGAAGCGTTCACCCTCGAATTCGTCCAGCGTCAGGCCGACCGCCTGGTAGGCCTCGTACAGTTCTTCGACTCCGCGGCGTGCGGTCCACTGAGGCTTGAAGCCATGCAACTGCCGCGCGATCTTGTTGCAATCGACACGGTAGCAGCGCTTGTCCGGCGCCGCATCCGGAGCATACTCGATGTGGCAACCCGGGACGATTGCCTTGACCAATTCGGCAAGTTCACGGATCTGGTAGTTCTCCGTCGTGGTGCCGACATTGAAGGCTTCGTTGTGCACCAGTTCACGCGGCGCTTCCAGTGCGGCGATATAGGCGCGCGCAATGTCCTCGACGTGCACGATCGGTCGCCAGGGTGTGCCATCGCTCTTCAAGTAGACCTGCCCGGTCGTATAGGCCCAGGCGGTCAGATTGTTCAGCACCAGGTCGAAGCGGATGCGCGGCGACATCCCATAGGCCGTCGAAGCCCGCAGGAAGATCGGCGAAAAGCGCTCGTCCGCGAGTTGCGAAACCGCCGCTTCGACCTTGACCTTGGATTCGCCGTAAGGCGTCACCGGGTTGAAGCAGGCCCCTTCGTCCAGGAAGTTGTCGCCCGATGCGCCGTAATTGCTGCAAGAGGACGCGAACAGGAAGCGCTGTACACCCGCTTCCCGCGCCAGCGTGGCCAGGCGCACCGAGGCCCGGTGATTAATCTCGTCCGTCAAATGCGGCTGGTAGTCCCCCAGCGGATCGTTGGACAGGCCCGCGAGGTGGATGATCGCGTCCAGACCCCCAAGATGTTCCGGCTGCACGTCGCGAACGTCGCAAGCCAGGGTTTCGACCTCGGGCAGTTCACCGGTGAAGGTGCAGGCCGCGAAGAGATCAGTGTCCAGGCCACGCACCTCGTGGCCGCGCTCCAGCAGCATCGGCACCAGCCGGCTGCCGATATAACCGCGATTTCCCGTTACCAGTACGCGCATGCTCAACTCCAGGTCTTCCAGGGTGCCTCGCCGCTGGCCCACAATTTTTCCAGCAGGTGTTTTTCGCGCAATGTATCCATGCACTGCCAGAACGAGGTATGACGATAGGCCATCAATTGCCCATCCGCGGCCAGCCGTTCCAGCGGCTCGTGTTCCCACATCGTGTCGTCGCCGTCGATGTAGTCGAAGACTCCGGGCTCGAGCACGAAGAAGGCGCCGTTGATCCAGCCCTCGCTGGTCTGCGGCTTTTCCGTGAACTGGAGCACCCGGTCGCCATCGAAGTCCAGATGACCGTAGCGAGCCGGCGGGCGCACGGCGGTCATGGTCGCCAGGCGACCATGCGCACGGTGAAATCTCAGCAGCGCATCGAGGTCGACATCGGAGACACCATCGCCCCAGGTGAGCATGAAGGTGCCATCGCCGAGCCAGGGCTTGAGCCGCTTGATGCGCCCGCCGGTCAGGGTGTGCAGACCGGTCTCCACCAGGTCCACGTTCCAGTCGGGCACCGAGCGATCGTGGTTGATGACTTCGCCGGTCCGCGTGCGCACGGTCACCGAGCCTTCGAGGGCGCCGAAATCGGCGAACCAGCGTTTGATGTACTCGCCCTTGTAGCCCAGCGCGATCGCGAAATCGCGATAGCCGTAGTGGGCATAGTGCATCATGATGTGCCAGAGGATCGGCCGCCCGCCGATCTCCACCATCGGCTTCGGCCGAAGCTCAGTCTCTTCGGCCAGCCGGGTGCCAAAACCACCCGCCAGGATTCCTACTTTCATGCGCGCTTCCTGCCTGTCCGGGATCGATCGCCGGGCGCCGTTGCCGGCCGCCGCGGCTCACCGCCTGCCCGGCCTTCCGGCCGCGGCCAACCCGGGATTTCCTTGTTATTTGCCTGACAGCGCCGCCATGCTAGCCGATCGGCGCGGCGCGGAGTAGCGACCAGGTCACCATTCCCGGAAGTCGCCGGACTCAGCGGCCGGCAGCCGCGTGGGCGCGTTTGACATAGCCCGCCCATCAGGCCCGCGCCCGCCCGCCCAGCGCCCGCAGCCGCCGCCAGGCGGGGCGCAGCGCCTTGCGAGCGGCACGCTTGAGGTCATCGAGCAGCCGGTGGCGGTTCTGCCAGGCCCAGGGCAGCAAGCGCACACGGCAACGCCAGCGCGCCCGCGCTGGGAGCCCCGCCCGCGCCGGCGTGCGCCAGTATTCGAGGGACTGGCGGAAATGCGGGAAGACGATGCGCCCGGCCAGCCTCGGATCGAACCAGGCGATGCGTTCGTCACGGCTGGGATAGACCTCTGTCGAGCGCTCGTCGTGGTCGCGATAGAAGAACATCGGCTCGTCCAGCGAGCGGAAGCGCCCGCGCAAGGCGAGCTCCGCCAGCAGAACCCGATCGGAATCGGCATAGGGCGCGATCAGGGGCGTCTGCGCGAGCACGGCGCTGCGGATCAGGCCGAAGATCGCCTCGCAGGTGTGCGCCATGCCGATCATCTCCGCGAATCGCTCGACCGGATCGTCCGCATCCGCGTGTAGTTCGTACTGCTTGTCGCTGATCTGCCTGCCGTCGGCATCGATATCCACGGTTCTCGGCCAGCACAGGACGGCGCCGGGATCCGCCTCCAGAACGGCCAGACAGCGGGCGACGAATTCCGGGGCGATCAGGTCGTCGTGCGCGGACCACTTGAAGAATTCACCCCGTGCTCGCCGGAAAGCCAGGTTGTAGTTCTCCGCCGCGCCGAGGTTGGCCGGGTTGCGAAAATAACGGATCCGCTGATCGCGCGCTGCATACGCCCGGCAAATCGCCTCGGTGCGATCGGTCGATGCGTTGTCGGATATCACCAGCTCGAGATCCGCCCAGGTCTGCGCCAGGATCGCGGTGATGGTTTCTTCGATGAAGCGCTGGCCGTTGTAGACCGGCAAGCCGATGCTGACCCGCGGCGCCGTCATGTCAGCAGCTCCTGCCGCAGGCGGTCCTCCGCCGGAATCCGGGCTGCGAACTCAGGGCCGGCCCGTTCCGCAAGGGCTCTGGCGATGCGGTTCACGAGCAGATTCCAGTCGTGACCGGCCGCGATGGCGCGGCGCGGCGCCTGCCAGGCGGGATCTTCGACCGGCATCGCCAACGCGCGCTCCAGCGCCGCGCTCCAGTCGTCCAGCTCGGTCGCGAACTCGATGACATCCGCAAAGGCCTGCAGGGAACGGATCGGCGTGGCCACGACCGGCACCCCGCTGGCGAGGCTCTCGTGAATCTTCAAAGGATAGATGAAGTTCGTGTAGTCAGTCTGCGAGTAGCAGAGCATGGCGACGTCCATGTGCCGCGTGTAGGCCGGCAGATCGGTGACCGGTTTGTGGCCGAGGAAATGCACGTTCGGTCGCTTTCGCAAGGACTGAACGAAACCGCCCTTGTCCCCGAGATAGCCGAGCGGCCCGACGAGGACGAATGAGTAGCCGGGATGCCGCGCCGCGAGGCGGTCGAGCTTCTCCAGATCGAGCTGCACCTTGATGACGCCGACGTAACCGATGCGCGGATGCGGCACGGCCGCGAGATCGGCCGGCTCCGCGACCGGTGCCGAGAAGCGCGCGAAATCCACGCCGTTCGGCACCTGGATCGTGTGCGGATTGAGCTGCCCTTTCTTGTCCATCAGCGCCGGCGAATGGATGATCACCTGGTCCACCGACTCCAGGATCTGCCTTTCCGCCGGTGGGATCGGCTGGTCGCGCTCCGCAAAGCTGTACTCGTCGTCGATGTGATAACAGCTCAGGTCGAACAGGCCGGTCTGCAGCGCCGGGGCGAACTCCGGACGCCACAGGTAGGCCAGGATGGAGCGGCAACCCCGGCGCCGCAGTTCGGCGCAGGCGCCGGCCAGCCGCCGGCGCAGCGTCCAGCGGGCCAGCGGCGCCGGCCGGTACAGTCGCGGCAACAGCCGGCTCGGGCGGTGAATGGCAAAGCCGGGCAGATCCGGGCGCGGCGGCGGCGGCAAACGGGGTTCACGGAGCAGTGAACGCAGCGCCTCGCGCCAGTCCGGCGAGGGCTCCAGCCACAGGGTTGGAAAATAACGGCCGAGGCGCGACAACACATAGTGGCGCGGCATCCAGACCGAGTCCCAGGGGTCGGGCACCAGCGCCAGCACGCCGATCTCCGGGCACAGCGGCTTGCCCTCAGCCATGGGCGCGGACTCCGCTAAAGCCCTGCCACAGCCGCTCGGCGCGGGCCTGCCAGCTGAACTCCGCGAGCGCCCGCTGCTGCCCCGCCGCCCCCATTCGCGCGCGCCGTGCCGGATCGGCGAGCAGGCGCCGCAGGGCCGCGGCCAGCGCCGCGGCGTCGTCCGGCGGCACCAGCACACCGGTGTCACCGTCGACGACGATGTCCT
>RFHQ01000207.1 GCA_003695765.1 Gammaproteobacteria bacterium | reverse complement strand
TGTTCCCGGCGCTGGAAATCGAATTGAGCGTGCTCGGCGACCCCGAGCCCCTGCCCTGCCGCAGCCGCGAAGAGCTGCTGGCCAGGCTGCGCCCCGGCATCGACGGGCTGATCCTCCGCGACGGCCCGGCGCAGGCGACTTTCCTGCCCAAGGTCTGGCAACAACTGCCCGAGCCCGAAGACTTCCTCGCCGCGCTGCTGATGAAAGCCGGACTGCCGCCGGATCACTGGTCGCCGACGATACGCTGTGCGCGCTACGAGGCGACCAGCTTCAACGATGCCGGGGGCCGGCGGGCGGCCGCGGCTGACGGCGGCGATCGGCGCTAGCCCGGATCTGCGAGGCGCTGCCGCAGCGGGTCTCGCCGGCACGAAGTCCGGTATGCTGGGCGGGCCGGCCATGCCCGAGTCAGAGGAGACCAGCGAGATGCCCGCCGAATTGCGCTTGCTAGCCTGCAGCCTGTGCCTGCTGCCGATGTTATCGATGTCGCCCGCCTTCGCGGCGGCCCACAAGACCGTGCTGCCAATGGTGCCGATCGAAGTCGACCCGGCGGTGGAGGCCGGCGTGCGCGCGGTGATCCTGGAAACCGCGGAGCGCTGGAACTCTCAGGACTATGCCAGCGTGCTCGAACTCTGGGACCCGGACGAGCCCTACCCGACCTACCTGGCGGAGGAACAGGCGCAGTGGTTCGTCGGCTGGGAACGCCTGCGCAACTATCTCGATCCGCCGCAGCCGAACCCGATCGTCGAGGCCATCCACGAGCGGATGTACGACATCCAGGTGAAGCAGATCGCGCCGGATCTGGCGATCGCCATCTGGGAAATGCGCTTCCACATGAAGCGCTTCATGGCCAACGCGATCGGTGAGACCGTGCGGGTCAGCGCGGTGCTGCGCAACACGCCGGCCGGCTGGCGCTACATCCACTGGGCGGAGTCGCCGAAATCGGCGCCGGTGTATATCGAAGACCTGTACGAGCAGGACGTCGATCCCGAATGGGAAGCCTTCTACGAGGAAGCCAGGCAGCGGCGCAAGGAAGTCGTCCGGAAGAAACGCGCCGAACTGCGGCGGCAGCGGCAGGCGGACTGAAGGCCAGCGCCGTCAGTCGGCCTGCAGATGCCTGGCGAGGAAGTCCAGGCTGCGCTGCTCGGCCAAGGCGGCGGCCTCGGCGACATAGCCATCCCGGTCGTCGCAGCCGAAGCCATGCCCGGCGCCCGGATAGACATGGATTTCGCCGGCCGGATCAACGGCGCGAATCTGCTCGATGACTGCCGGTGGAATGAAGCGGTCTTCTGCGCCGAAGTGGTATTGCACCGGCACGCGCGGCTGCATCCGGCCCAGCAGGCGCGCAATTCCTCCGCCGTACCAGGACACGGCAGCGGCAACCGGCAGGCGACAGGCGGCCAGGTAAGCGAGGGTCCCGCCCCAGCAGAAGCCAAGCGCCGCGACTCGGCCCGCCTCGGCGGCACAGTCGATGGCAGCCTGCATATCGGCGAGGAGCAGCTCTTCGGGGATGGACATCGCGGTCCGGCCGCCCTTTTCGAATTCGTCGTAGCCGAGAACGAGGCCGGGCTCGCGGCGATCGAACATCGCCGGCAGCACGACGCGGTATCCGGCCGCCGCATAGCGTGCCGCGCAACGCTGCATCTGGCCGGTGAGGCCGAAGATCTCGTGCAACATGACCAGGCCGCCCCGCGACCCGGTGTCGGGGGCGAACAGCCAAGCATCGAATTCATGGCCGTCGGCGGCCCGCAAGCGTGTCGCTTCGCCCTGCATGGCCCCGATGCTAGCCAGCCAGCCGGCCCGAGCGGACCGCGCCGGCCGTCCTGCACCGCCCTGTGGCCGCTCAGGCCGCGTCGGCGCCAGCCCGGTCGAGGCGGCGGCGCTCATGGGGCGCGTTGAAATCGAGTACCGGCCCGGCCGGCACGATGCGGGTCGGATTGATCGACTCGTGGCTGCGGTAGTAGTGCTCCTTGATATACGGGATGTCGACAGTCGCCGCGATGCCGGGCTGCTGGTAGAGATCGCGGGTATAGGCCCAGAGGTTCGGGTAATCGCGCAGCTCGCGCAGATTGCACTTGAAATGGCCGACGTAGACGGCGTCGAAGCGGACCAGGGTCGTGAACAGCCGCCAGTCGGCCTCGGTGATCTGCGGTCCGGTGAGATAGCGCTGCGCCGCGAGCCGCTCTTCCAGCGCATCGAGTGCGGCAAACAGCTCGGTAACGGCCTCGTCGTAGGCGGCCTGGGTCGTGGCGAAGCCTGCGCGATAGACGCCATTGTTGACGTTCGGATAGACGAAGTCGTTCAGCCGGTCGATCTCGGCCCGCAGCGGCTCCGGGTAGAAGTCGCCCGGCGTGGCGCCCAGTCCATCGAAGGCGGAATTGAACATGCGAATGATCTCCGCCGATTCGTTGTTCACGATCGTGCGCCGCTGTTTGTCCCACAGCACTGGCACCGTCACCCGGCCGCTGTAATGCGGATCCGCCAGCGCATAGATTTCGTGCAGGTAGCGCTTGTGGTTGACCGTGTCCGGCACGACGCCGGGTCCCGGTTCGAAGCTCCAGCCCTGGCTGCCCATGAAGGCATTCACCACCGACAG
>RFHQ01000045.1 GCA_003695765.1 Gammaproteobacteria bacterium | reverse complement strand
GCCGCTGCGCCAGGCGCTGGCCATGGCCGTCGACCGCGACATCATCACCGGCAAGATCACCGCGGCTGGCGAAATCCCGGCCTATGGCTGGGTGCCGCCGGTGCAGGGCTATACCGGCCAGCGTCCGGACTGGGCCGACTGGAGCCAGGCGGAGCGCAACGCGGCCGCGCAGCGGCTGTACGCAGAGGCCGGTTATTCGCGCGAACGGCCCTTGCGCGTCGAGTTGCTCTACAACACCAGCGAAAACCACAAGCGCGTCGCGGTGGCGATCGCGTCGATGTGGAAGCAGGTGCTCGGTGTCGAGACCAGCCTGGTCAACCAGGAATGGAAGGTCTTCCTCGACACCCGGGCCCGCAAGGAAACGCAGGTGTTCCGTGCCGGCTGGATCGGTGATTACAACGATGCCTACAGCTTCGCGCAGCTGATGCACTCGAAGAACGAACAGAACGATTCGGGCTATGTCAGCCAGCAATATGATGCACTGCTGGACCAGGCCGCACAGGAAGCCGACCCGCAGCAGCGTGCCGAGCTGCTGCAGGAAGCCGAGCGGGTGCTGCTCGAGGATCTGCCGATCATGCCGCTGTATTTCTATGTGTCGAAACACCTGGTGAAGCCCTGGGTGCGCGGCTTCGAACCGAACATCATGGATCACCATCTGAGTCGGCACATGTACATCCTGGCGCACTAGCGTGCTGCGATTCACGTTGCAGCGGCTGCTGAGCGCGATCCCGACGCTGCTGGTCCTGATCAGCCTGGCCTTCCTGCTGATCCGCATCGCGCCCGGCGGACCTTTCGATGCCGAGCGCCAGCTGCCACCGGAAATCGAGCAGCGCCTGCGCGCGGCCTATCACCTCGACGAGCCGCTGCCGCAGCAACTCGGCCGCTATCTCTGGAACCTGCTGCAGGGCGACTTCGGTCCGTCCTTCCAGTACCGCGACTACACCGTGACCGAGCTGATCGGCGCGAGTTTCCCGGTGTCTCTGCGCCTGGGCGCGCTGGCCATGGCACTGGCCCTGTTGCTGGGGGTCGCGGCCGGCACATTGGCCGCATTGCGCCAGAATCGCCTCGCCGATCACGCGCTGATGACGGCGGCGATGACCGGTATCTCGATACCGAACTTCGTGCTCGCACCGCTGCTGGTGCTGGTGTTCGCCGTCTGGCTTCGCTGGTTGCCGGCCGGTGGTCTCGGTGATGGCAGCCTGCGTTACCTGGTGCTGCCGGTGATCGCACTGGCGCTGCCGCAGGTCGCCTATATCGCGCGCCTGACCCGTGGCAGCATGATCGAAGTGCTGCGCAGTCCCTTCGTGCGCACGGCCCGCGCGCAGGGCCTGCCGATGCGCACGATCATCCTGCGCCACGCATTGCGTCCGGCGCTGTTGCCGGTGCTGTCCTATCTCGGTCCGGCGCTGGCCGCGATCGTCACCGGTTCCGTCGTCGTCGAGCAGATCTTCGGCGTCCCCGGGCTCGGCCGCTTCTTCGTGCAGGGCGCGCTGAACCGCGACTACACGCTGGTCATGGGCGTCGTGGTGTTCTACGGCACGCTGATCGTAGTCATGAATTTCCTTGTCGACGTCGCCTACGGGTGGCTGGATCCGCGGCTGAAACGATGAGCGAGCCGGTCGCGCGCAGCCTGTGGACCGACGCCTGGCTGGCGCTGCGCCGCAATCGCCTGGCGATGGCAGCGGCCGTGTTCCTGGGGCTGCTGGCCGTGCTGGTCGTCGTCGGCCCGTGGCTGAGTCCCTACAGTTATGACGCCACCGACTGGAGCCGCATGTTGGCGCCGCCGTCGCTGGGCGACGCACACTGGTTCGGCACCGATGCACTCGGCCGCGATCTGTTCGTGCGCACCTTGTACGGCGGGCGCATCTCGCTGCTGGTCGGCGCCGCGGCGACGCTGGTCTCGCTGCTGATCGGCATCGCTTACGGGGCGATCGCCGGCTATGCCGGCGGGCGCGTGGACCAGATCATGATGCGCATCGTCGACGTGCTCTACGGGCTGCCCTTCATGTTCCTCGTGATCCTGCTGATGGTGCTGTTCGGCCGGAACATCCTGTTGATCTTCGTCGCGATCGGCGCGATCAACTGGCTGGACATGGCTCGCATCGTGCGCGGTCAGGCGCTGAGCCTGCGCCAGCGCGAGTTCGTCGACGCCGCCATCGCCAGCGGCACGCGCCGGCTGCGGATCATCCGCCGGCACATCGTGCCGAATCTGCTCGGGGTCGTGGTCGTTTACGCGACGCTGACCGTGCCGCAGGTGATTCTGGTCGAATCCTTTCTCAGTTTTCTCGGGCTCGGCGTGCAGGAGCCGATGACGTCCTGGGGTGCGCTGGTCAACGAGGGCGCGCAGGACCTGGAGAACTCGCCGTGGCTGCTGCTGTTCCCGGCCACGTTTCTGGCGCTGACGCTGTTCTGTTTCAACTTTGTCGGTGATGGCCTGCGGGACGCGCTGGATCCGCGGGAGCGGCGCCGATGAGCGCGGCCCCGCTGCTGTCGGTCCGCAACCTGCGGGTCCGCTTCAGCACGCCCGATGGCGAGGTCGAGGCCGTGCGCGGTATCGACTTCGACGTCGCCGCCGGCGAGACACTGGGCATCGTCGGCGAGTCCGGCTCCGGCAAGAGCCAGACCGTGCTCGCCTTGCTCGGGCTGCTCGCCGACAACGGCCAGGCGAGCGGCCAGGCGCGGTTCGGCGACCGGGATCTGCTCGCGCTGCCCGAAGCGGAGCTCGCGGCGATCCGGGGCAGCGGCATCAGCGTGGTTTTTCAGGACCCGATGACGGCGCTGAACCCGTATCTCAGCATCGGCGAGCAGCTCGGCCTGGTGCTGCGGCACAAGCAGGGCCTGGGCCGGCGCGAGGCCCGCGCGCGCGCCGCCGACGCGCTGGAGAGCGTGCACATCAGCGAGCCGCAGCGGCGCCTCGCCATGTACCCGCATGAGCTGTCCGGCGGCATGCGCCAGCGGGTGATGCTCGCGGCCGCGCTGGCCTGCGAGCCGGCGCTGTTGATCGCCGACGAGCCGACCACGGCGCTGGATGTGACCGTGCAGGCGCAGATTCTCGCGTTGCTGGCCGAGCTGACCCGCGCCCACGGCACGGCGCTGATCCTGATCACGCACGATCTCGGGGTCGTCGCCGGCAGCTGCGATCGCGTGCTGGTGATGGAACGCGGCGAGGCGCGCGACTATGCGCCGGTGGAACGGCTGTTCGCCCGGCCGGGCCATGCCTACACTCGGGCGCTGCTGGACGCGGTGCCGCGCATCGACCGCGCAGCCCAGCGGCCGCCGCCGGCCGGCGAAATCCTGCTGCAGGCGCAGGACCTGCAGGTCGAGTTTCCGGTGCGCCCGGAAGGGCTGTTCGCCCGCCCGCGTCGCCTCAAGGCCGTCGCCGGCGTCGATCTGTCACTGCGCGCCGGCGAGACCGTCGGCGTCGTCGGCGAGTCCGGCTGCGGCAAGTCCACGCTGGCCCGCGCGGTGCTGCGCCTGTTGCGACCGACCGCCGGCCGCATCGTCATGCTCGGCAAGGCCCTGCAGGAACTGGACGGCGAGCCGCTACGCCGCTTCCGCCGGCACCTGCAGGTCGTCTTCCAGGATCCGCTGGCGGCACTGGATCCGCGCATGACCGTGCGGGACATCGTCGCCGAGCCGCTGCAGAACTTCGAACCGTCGCTGAACCCGGCAGCCGTCACCGAACGGGTCGCGGCAATGCTCGAGCGGGTCGGCCTGGAGCCGGCGCACCTGAATCGTTATCCGCACCAGTTCTCCGGCGGACAGTGCCAGCGTATCGGAATCGCGCGCGCGCTGATCATCCGGCCGGAACTGGTGATCTGCGACGAACCGGTGAGCGCGCTGGACGTCACGGTGCAGGCGCAGATCGTTCGCTTGCTGACCGAGCTGCAGGACGAGCTGGGCCTGGCGTTGATGTTCATCGCGCACGACCTCGCCGTGGTGCGCCAGCTCAGCCACCGGGTCATGGTCATGTACCTCGGCCGCGCGGTCGAAGTCGCCGAGGTGCGCAGTCTCTACGAGCAACCGCGACACCCGTACACACGCGCGCTGCTGGACGCGGTGCCGGTGCCGGATCCTGTCGTCGAGCGGACACGGCAGCGGGTCCTGCTCAGCGGCGAATTGCCGTCGCCATTGTCGCCGCCGTCGGGTTGCGCGTTCCGCGGGCGCTGCCCGCTGGCGCAGGCGCGCTGCGCCGAAGAGCGGCCGGCATTGCGGCCGGCCGGGGCGTCGCTGGTCGCCTGTCACTTCGCCGACGAGGCGTGACTGAACCCTGCTGCAGGCCGCCGAGCGGGCCTGCCGCAGCTCCATGGCTCGCTCGCTTTGCTCGCTGCGCTTTACTTCCGCTGCTGGCAGCCCGCTCGACGGCTGGTACGTTTACCGGCCCGAGTGCTCGCGACGCCGAAGCTCGTGGCCGAGTCGTTCCGCGGTGGCGGACCCCGGCGTGTGCGGCCACCTGTCGGGCACCGGAGCCGCCAGCCCGGCGCTGCGAACTTCCTAAGCCGAAGTAAAGCGCAGGGAGCGCAGCGACCGAGCCATGAGGCGAGGAAGCTTCGCAGTGCCGGGCCTGCGGTGCGCCAGGTCGCCCGCCGCAGTACGGCTATGCGGACTGGCTTTTCCGCTACCCGGCCTGACCAGCAGCCCGAGATGGCCGGGCATCGCTGAGACAGGTCCAGCTGCGGCACCGAGGCTGGTGGCGTCATGCCCGGCCATGCGCTTTGCCGCCGAGCGGGCCTGCCGCAGCTCCATGGCTCGCTCGCT
>RFHQ01000044.1 GCA_003695765.1 Gammaproteobacteria bacterium | reverse complement strand
GGAAACGCATAGATCGTGCCTTCGGGCAGGCGGCAGCTGACACCAGGCATCGCATCGAGCCGTTGCTGCGCCAGTGCGCGGCGGCGCGCGTCTTCGGCGAGCATCTCCTGCACGCAGTCCTGTGGCCCGGCAGCCGCGGCCCGCGCCCCTTCCTGAGCGAAGACACAGGGATGAGTCGTGTCGTTCATCGTCACGCGCTGCAATTGCTCGATGAAGCGCCGCTCCGCGGCCGCGTAACCGATGCGCCAGCCGTCCATCGCGTAGGCCTTGGTGAAGGCGCAGAGCGTGATCGTGCGTTCGCGCATGCCCGGCAGGCTCGCGATGCTGATGTGCTCGCGGCCGTCATAGACGATGTAGTCATAGACTTCGTCGGCCACGACCAGCAGGTCGTGCTCGATCGCGACGGCGGCGATCTCTTCGAGTTCCTCGCGAGTGAACACGGTGCCGGTCGGATTGGCCGGATTCACCAGCAGCAGCATCCGGCTGCGCGGCGTGATCGCGGCGCGCAGCGCCGCCGCGTCGAGACGGAACCCGGCCGCGCGATCCAGCGGCACGTTGACCAGTTCCCCACCGACCAGGCGAATCTTTGGCCCATGCTGCGGGTACCAGGGCTCGAACTGGATGACTTCATCGCCGGGTTCCAGACCGGCCATGAAAGTCGCGAAGGCGGCCTGGGTAATGCCGTTGGTCACCAGGATCTCGTCCGGCCCGAAATCGAGGCCATTGTAGTTCCGCAGCTTGCCGGCCAGCGCCTCGCGCAGGCCCGGCGAGCCCTGCAGGTCGCCGTAGTGCACGATGCCGTCGTCCAGCGCCTGCTTGGCTGCCGCTTTGATATGCGCCGGCGTGTCCATCGACGGCCGGCCGACCTCCAAGCGGATCAGGTCCGCGCCGCTGGCCGCCAGTGCGGCGGCGTCCTCGTACATGCCAAAGCCCTTGCCCGCCTGGGTTGCCATGCGGCTCGCTGGCCAGCGCATCGCCCTGCTCCCGATCAGGAAAACATATGCACTAGCATATGTCTTGGCCGGCGTCCAGCGGGCTCTCAGCGTCGATAGATCGCGGCTGCCGTCTCCAGCGCATCGCGCAACTGCTCGCGCAGTTCGGCCGGTGCGAGCACCTCGACATCCGCGCCGTATTTCATGATGTCCATGATCAGTTCGCGCGAGTCGGCATAGGGCACTTTCAGCACGTAGGCACCATCGAGTTCGAAGTGCCCTTCCTGCTGCGGATGCCAGGTCTCGCGCGAGACCCAGCGCGCCCGTAGCGGCTGGAAGCGCAGGACCGCGGTGTGCGCGGCCTTGCCGGAAAAGATCCCGAAGCCCGCGCCGAGATGCTCGTCCAGCGTCGCCCGCTTGATCTCGCGGGCCCGCTTGCCGAGCACGATGGCCTTGCCGATCGCATCGACGGAGAAGGTGCGCAGCCCGCGGCGCAGATGGCACCAGGCATCGAGATACCAGTTGTCGCGATAGAAGACGAGGCGCTGTGGCGAGACTTCGCGTTCCAGGGTCTCGTTACGGGCACGGCGGTAGTGCTCGATCATCAGCCGCCGGCGCGACAGCAGGGCCGAGGAAATCGCCTGGAAGATCTCCGGCGCAACCGGACGCACGCCCATCTGCAGGATGCGGATGCGCTCGCTGAGTTCCTCGGCATTGAAATCGCCGCTGCCGAGGATGCGGCGGATGCGCTCCCGCAGCGGCCGCACCTGTGGTGCCAGCAAGCCCGGCTGCAGGCGTTCCAGCAACTGCTCCATCGTCAGCAGCGCATGCACTTCCTCGGCACTGAACCACAGGCCCGGCAACTGGAACAGGTGGGCCTGCGGCGCGTCTTCATCGAGGCGATAACCGCCGGCCTCGCGATCCCAGACGATCGGCATGCTCATGCGGTCGCGCAGATATTCCAGATCCCGTTTGAAGGTCGCGCGCGAGACTTCCAGCTCGTCGAGGAACTCGTCGCGCGTGACCACCCGGCGCTGTTTCAGCAGCCGATGGATCTTGTAGAAGCGCTCGGTACGGTCCATGGCCGCATCAGCCTTTTTCCAGGCCGAGGATGAATTCCCACTGGGCCGGGGTCACCGGCATCACCGACAGGCGATTGCCCCGGCGTAGCAGCGGCATGTCGGCCAGTTCCGGATGCCGTTTCAGTTCCTGCAGCGTGATCACGCGCTTGAGCTTGCGCTGGTAGCGCACATCGACCAGCAGCCAACGCGGATTCTCCGGGTCGCTGCGCGGGTCGTAGTAAGGCGATTCCGGATCGAACTGCGTGGGATCCGGGCGCGCCTCGCTGGCAATGCGCATGATGCCGACGATCCCGGGTTCCGCGCAGCTCGAATGGTAGAAAAAGGCCTGGTCGCCCTTGCGGAACTCGTCGCGGAACAGGTTCCGCACCTGGTAATTGCGCACGCCGTCCCAGGGTTCTACCCGCACCCGCTTCAGGTCGTCGATGCTGAACACCGACGGCTCGGATTTCATCAGCCAGTACGCCAAATCGGCCTCCCCCTGCTGCTTTGCCGCCATGGTAGCGCAGCCATCGGGCAGCGGCAGCGTCCACAGGACAGACCGCGCGCCGCGCGGCGCTTTACCGCTGCCATCGCGGCGCCTTAGCGTGGCAGACTGAATGCCCTGCCGGGGGCGGGGGGGGGGAAGCCGTAGCCGATGCTGAAAAAGATCCTGCTGGGCCTGCTCGCCACCGTCGTCATTCTCGTGGCCGGGGCCTGGCTGTATTTCGAGTTCATGCTGCCGCGCCAGCGGCCGCCGGCCGACATTCACGTGGAACTGACGCCGGAGCGGCTGGAACGCGGCCGCTACCTGGCCGAGAACGTCCTGCAATGCGTGGACTGCCACTCGGAACGCGATTGGACGCTGTACGGCGGCCCGCCGAAACCGCCGATCGGGGCTGGACGCAAGTGCATGGACCGGCACACGCCGACCGCCGGCGTCAATGTCGGCCAGGAGCGCTTTCCCGGCGTGCTCTGCATTCGCAATATCACGCCGGACCCGGAGACCGGCATCGGCAACTGGACCGACGGCGAATTGATCCGCGCGATCCGCGAGGGCGTCGATCGCAACGGCGACTACCTGTTCCCGATCATGCCCTATTTCATCTACCGCAAGCTGTCCGACGAGGACGTGCAGGCGGTAGTGGCCTACATGCGCAATCTGCCGCCGGTGCGCTCGGTGCGCCCGCGCAAGCAGGTCGATTTCCCGCTGGACTACATCTTCCGCCTCTGGCCCGAACCGCTGGATGGCCCGGTCAGCGCACCCGACCCGTCGGACCGCCTGGCCTATGGCGAGTACCTGTCGGTGGTCGCGCGCTGCCGCTTCTGCCATTCGCCGCGCAGCCCGCGCTCGCTGGAAGAGATTCCGGGCCGGGCCTATACCGGCGGCATGCCTTTCCTGCTTGGGCCGCGGGTCATGTACCCGATGAACCTGACGCCGCATCCGGAAGGCCTGGGCAGCTGGAGCAAGGAAGATTTTCTCAAGCGTTTCCGGCTCTACGGACAGGCCAAGCCCGTGCCGCCGGAGGAGAACACGCTGATGAACTGGAATGCTTTCGCCAGGATGACCGACGAGGATCTCGGCGCGCTCTACGACTTCTTCATGACCTTGGAACCGCGGCCGATGGTGCGCCGCGAAGTGGTCCGCTGAGGGCCGGGAAGCCGCCGCCATGAACCATGTCAACGCGCTGGTCATCTACTGCTCGCAGCGGATCTGGCTGTTCCTGCTGTGCATGCTTGTCGCCTTCGGCGCGCTGGCTGCCGTGTTCATGCCCCTGGGCCGGGTGTTCGCGGAGCTGACCGGCGGTGCCCAGATGTACGATTTCCAGAACGCGCTGACCGTGGCCGAGGCCATCGAGCAGCTGCCGCTGTACACGGGTGCCGCGCGCGATGTCTACTACGCATTCACTTTCGTCGACTATTTCTTCCCGTTCTTCGCCGGCCTGTTCCTGGCCGCGATCGCCGCGCTCTCGCTGCGCCACCTGGCACCGGCCGCGTATGCCTGGATTACCGAGCGCCGGCTGTGGCCCTTGCTGCTGCTGGGCACGCTCTGCGACTGGACCGAGAACCTCTTCGCGCTGGCGCTGATCGCGGGCCAGCCGACCGATCCCGTCGCGCTGGCGACCGGCCTGGTGCTGGCCAAGAAGGCCAAGCTGCTGTTCGTCATGGCGGCGCAGCTGATCGGCTGGTCCTTGCTGTTGCTGGCGGCCCTGCGGTGGATGGGCCAGCGGCTCGGGCTGATCCGCAGCCGGCCGGGGGCCCCGACGTGATCGACCTCTACACGGCGCGCACGCCGAACGGTTTCAAGGTCTCGGTGCTGCTCGAAGAACTGGAACTGCCGTACACGGTGCATGCGCTGCGACTGGACAAGCTCGAGCAGAAACAGGAGTGGTTCCTGAAGATCAACCCGAACGGCCGCATCCCGGCGATCGTCGACCGCGACGAGGGAGATTTCCCGGTCTTCGAATCCGGCGCAATCATGCTCTACCTCGCCGAGAAAAGCGGCCGCCTGATCCCGGCCGACCGCAAGGGCCGCAGCCGCGTGGTGCAGTGGCTGATGTTCCAGATGGGCGGCATCGGGCCGATGATGGGCCAGGCCAACGTCTTCTACCGGTATTTCCCGGAGAAGATCCAGTCCGTCATCGACCGCTACCAGCACGAGTGCCGGCGCCTGTTCGAGGTGCTGGATGGTCAGCTCGCGAAACAGGAGTGGCTGGCCGATGACTACTCGATCGCCGACATCGCCAACTGGGCCTGGGTGCGCAGCTACTCATGGTCCGGGCTGTCCATCGACGGGCTCGACCATCTGCAGCGCTGGCTGGCTGCGATCGAAGGGCGGCCCGCGGCCCAGCGCGGCCTGCAGGTGCCGCCGCCGGAACCGGAGGAACGCGAACTGAGCGACGAAGAACGCGCAGCGCTGGCCAGGCGCATGCTGACGACCTGAGCGCTAAAGTTCCGGCGCGCGGCTGCCGATGATCTTGCGGATGGCTCCAGCCACGGGATCCGGCAGCGACATGAACGACACCAAGACCCCCGCATCAGCGACTTCCAGCCAGGCACGCCGGACCAGCGCCGGGCGCTCCAGCACCCGGCTCAGCACCTACCGCCAGCCCGTGCGCCCCGGCGCAGCCGCCGGGCTGATCCAGAGCCTGCAGGGTGAACTGGAGAGCGGCCGGGTCGAGATCCCGGGTTTTCCGGATGTGGCGATGCGGCTGAACCGGGCGCTGCGGGCCGAAGACACCGAAATCCGCGAAATCGTTGCGCTGATCAACTCCGAGCCCGGCCTGGTCAGCCGCTTGCTGCAGATCGCGAATTCCGTGGCCTTCAACCGCAGCGGCAAGCCGGTCGGCGATCTGAAGGCGGCGGTCAGCCGGCTCGGCTTCAAGAATGTCTGGAGCGCGGCCAGCAGTTACTCGATCCGGCAATTGCAGCAGCTGGACTGGCTCAAGCCGCTGCGGCCCTGGCTGGCCGAGGTCTGGCTGTCCAGCAACCACGTCGCGGCGATCTGCATCGTCGTCGCGCGGCAGTTCGGCCAGCTCGCCGACGAGGCGATGGTCACCGGCCTGTTGCACCGGGTCGGCGAACTGTACCTGCTGACCCATGCGCACAAGCGCGGTGTCGACGTCCAGCGGGACCAGGACTGGGAGACCGTGCTGCGCCAATGGCAGCCGACGATCGGCGAACAGATCGTCAGCCAGTGGGGCTTGCCGATCCACATCTCCGCCGCGGTCGGCCGGCAGGATGCGGTCGCGAACGACGATCTCAGCGACCTGCCGCCCTTCGCGGCGATGCTGTCGGCCGCGAAGCTCTACAACCAGGTGCGGGACCTGCAGGCCGGCGAAGAAGCCGCGGAAGCGAAGGAACTGCTGGCCGCCGTCGAACTCTGGGGCCAGCCCTTCCTGAAGCTGGTCGCCGACGGCCACGAGCAGATCGAGGCGATCCGCCGCGAGATTTCCTGAAGTTCAGCCGGCCTCCGCCGCGGCGGCGAGC
>RFHQ01000043.1 GCA_003695765.1 Gammaproteobacteria bacterium | reverse complement strand
CGGATGCGCTCGGCCGTGAACGGCGAGACCGAGATCGGGATCGTCTGCACGTTTTCCTCGATCTTGCGCGCCGTGACCACGATCTCCTCGAACTGCGCCCAGGCGTTCGCGGTGAAGCCGGCGGTGCCGGCCAGCAGCCACGCGCCCGCCAGGCTTGCCGGCGACCTGTGCTGATGAGTGCTCATTGCTCGTCCCCCCCCTGTACTGCCGGTTGAATGCCGCCTCTCCCGGCGCACGCCCGATGCGGCGCCACGGCTTGTTGACAGAACATTGTCAATTATAAAGCATAGGCGGCGAGTGCGGCGACGGCATTGCCGCCCGGGGGTGGGTCCAGGACATGACGGCAGACGGGCACGGATCGACGGGCAGGTCACGGGCCGCTGGTACGGACGATTTCACGCGCGCCTTCCAGGCGCTGGTCAGCGAGGTGTTCCGGCTGAACGGCCAGCTGCTGGCCAGTGCCGATCGGCTGGCTGCAGACCTCGGGGTCTCGCCGGCCCGCTGGCAGGTCATCGCGACGCTCAGGAAGCGCGCGCTGACCGTCCCGGAGATCGCCGGGCGCCTCGGCCTGACCCGGCAGAGCGTGCAGCGGACCGTCAACCTGCTGGTGTCGGACGGCCTGGCGGAATTGCGGGACAATCCGCGGCACCGCCGCTCGCGGCTGGTGGCGCTGACCCCGGCGGGCCAGCGCACAATGGCGGCGCTGCGGCGCCGCCAGGTCTTGCTGTCGGCGCGCTTCGCCGGCGGACAGCGACTGGGCGCGGACGATCTGCGGCGGCTCGCGGCGCAGCTGCGCCGCCTGCGCGAGCAGGGCCGGGCCGCCGACGAGGGCTGAGTCCCCGCCGGGCTGACCGCTGATTGGTTCCGGAATGCCCGCGGCCCGGCACCGGCTTGCAATGCGCCCCGGCCCTGCACAGAATCGAACACGAATGTTCGATCTGGGCGGGGCATGGATCCACGGGCAGAAATCGCGCGGGAGCGCCGGCGACTGATGCAGGTGCGCCTGGCCTTCGAGCAGGCGCTCGACGGCAGCGGCGCGGCGGACGGCGAACGGCTCGGCTTCTATCTGGCCTGCGGCGACTACCTGCGCTTCTCGATGGAGCGTCTGCACCGCCAGGACCAGCTGATCCACGACTACCTCAAGGAGCGCCTGCCGGCCGCGGATGCCGAGGCGCACCAGCGGCTAGACGAACTGCAGCGGCGCCAGGCGAAGAGCCGCGAACTGATGGCCGGCTTCGGCGAGCAACTCGAAGCGCTGCGCGCGGCCGGGCGCGACGGCGTCGCCGCCTTCGCCGCGGCGGCGCGCGACTTCCTGGCCCGCTTCAAGGCTTTGCTGGCACCTCGCAAGAACCCCTTCGCGGCCCAGACCGACCAGCTGTTCGGCCCGGTGGACTGGGTGCGCATCGCGGGTGTCAGCGATGCCAGCCTCGCCGAGGAGGCTGCGCTGTTCGCCGCGGTTTGCGCAAGCGCCCCGGCGGGCATCGACCCCGAGTCACTGGAAGTGCGGCATCACTGAGCGCGCCGGCCACGGCACACCCCGGAACAGGAACCCACAGATGGAGAACAGGATGAAACGTTCAGGAAGGCGGACCGGCTGGCTGCTGGCCGTGCTGCTGTTCAGTTGCAATGCCATGGCCGCGGCACCGCCAGCCGCCGCCGGTGATCATTCGGCGCATGCCGGGCACGAGATGGCGGGCGGCGCCGAACGCGACGAGCTGGGCCGGCGGCTCTATGGCATGAAACACCAGATCTCGCCGGAGATCGCCAATGAGCTCAGGCGCAAGGTGCCGCTGTTCCGCAACTACAGCGACGCCCAGATCGGCCTCAGCATGGAAATGATGGGGCCGAACTACGAGTGGTACCTGAGCGATCCCGGGCTGAAGGCCGACGAGGGTGTGCTGATCCTGGTGCACGGCTTCAAGAACGCCGACGACCGCTTCAAGCGTCAGATCGAGAGCCTGGCGAACATCTTTCCGCTGGCGCTGGCCCCGGGCATGAGTATGGTGATGTCGGAGCACATTCAGCTGGCGATCGATGATCTCGAAGCTGCAGGGGCGAAAACCATCGTCGTCGTGCCGGTCGTATCCACCCGCTACAACACGATGCTGCGGCAATGGGAATACATCTTCGGCCTGCGCGATGAAGCGCCGTATGCTTCGGTGCCCCGCGTGCATGCGCGGGCGAAGATCCGCTTCGCGCCGCCGCCTGGCGACGACCCGCATATCGCCGAGATCCTGCTGGATCATGCGCATGAGATCAGCACCGACCCCTCGCGCGAAGTCGTGATCATCGCCGCGCACGGGCCGACCTTCGAGGATGACAACCGCAAGGCGCTGGCCGAGCTGGAGACGCTGGCTCGCTATATGCGCGAGGACGGCGATTTCGCCGACGTCGAGGCGATCACACTGCAGGACGACGCGCCGCCGGCGATCCGCGCCCGCAACGTCGAGAAGCTGCGGGGCATGGTGGAGGCGGCAAACGCGAAGGGCCTTCAAGTGCTGGTCGTCACGAACCTGATCGGCACGCGCACGATCCAGGCGAAACTGCGCAAGGACCTCGCCGGGCTGGATTACAAGTTCAACGCCAAGGGCGTGGTCGCCCATCCGAACTTCATGAAGTGGATGGGCGAGGCGATACGGCACGAACTCGAGTCGGCCGAGGCGCAGGCGGCGGCCGTGAACTGACGCATCGGCGGGTGGGCGGCCGTCGCTTCAGTGGGCGGCCGCGATGCCGGCCGCGCGCAGGCGGGCCGCGAGATCCCGGCTGAACTCCGCGAGCCGCTGGCCCAGCGCTTCGGCGACCGCGGCGGGACCGGCGTTACGCGGGCAGGGGCCGCTGTAGTGGGCGGCGGCCGGACCCAGCCGTGGCGCTTCGTCGCCGCTGTGCCTGAGCACCCACTGGATCTCCAGCCAGGCGCGACCGTCCGCGTCGCAGTCCAGGCGGTTCAGCCGTCCCGTGAGGCGGTAGTCCGGCTGCAGCCCGCTGCCGTAGGGGTAAGCGACGACGACCAGTTCCGGCAGCAGGGCCGCGAGGTTTGCCGCCAGCACGCGGGGCACGCCGTCGTCCAGCGGCTCGATCCAGCGCGCATATTCGTCCACCTGGGCGGCGGCGCCGGGGCCGAGGCGCACGATCTGCGGGCGGTCCAGGTACTCGGCGATGCGCAAGGGCCCGACGGCCAGCGCCGGGCCGTCGGCCGCGCCGCCGCCGTCATCGGCGGGCAGGGCCGGCAGGCTGTAATAACGCACCGGCGCAGACGCGCCGCAACCGAGCAGCAGGCCGGCGACGGCGATCAGCGGCAGCGAACGGGTCATCGGCTTCCTCCTTGCCTAGCGCTGCTTACCACGCAGCAGGGCCTCCGGGTGGCGTTCCAGGTAATCGCTCAGCAGGCGCAGGGAGCGCGCGGCGTCGCGGACCTCGCTCAAAGTCGCGCCGAGTTCGTAGGCGAGTTCGGTCTCGCCGCGGATCTGCGCCTTGGCCGCATCCAGCGTCGCCGTCGCACTGTTCAGGCCATCGTTCAGGCGCGCGAGCGTGGCGCGCAGCTCGCCCGCCAGCGGGTCCAGCTGCAGGTCGGCATCGTTGACCAACCGCCGCGTATCGGCGAGCGTCTGGTCCAGTTCGTCCATCGCCCGCTGCAGCCGCGCCGAGAGCGCCTGCGTCTCCGGCGCATTGACCAGGCGGTTCAGGCCGGCCAGCGAGGCGCGCAGGTCGGCGGAGTTCAGCAGCTCGTCGGCGCCGCGGGCGGCCCGGTTCAGGCGCCGGGCGAGATCCTCGACATCGACCGCTTCAAGGAAATCGGCGACCGACTGCCGCAGGCTCTGGATGGTCTGCTGCACATCGTTCGGCACGGTCGGAATTTCCGGATAGGGCGGCGCTTCGCCGCGCAGGATCACCGGCGTGCCCGGCAGGTAGTCCAGCTCGACCAGCAACTGGCCGGTCACGAAGCTCTCCGTGACCAGCCGGGCGCGCAGTCCGCGCTCGATCAGCTGTTCCGGTGTGACCAGCGCATCGAGCCGGGCGGCGATCGGTCGGCCGCCGCGCGTCAGGATCAGTGAATCGGCGAGGATCTCCATCGTCACTTGAATGCTCGGCTCCAGCGTGGTCACGTCCGCCAGCAGGTCGATGTCCTGCACGAAGCCGACGCGCACGCCGCGAAAGACAACGTTGGCGCCTACGCGCAGGCCCTGCACCGAGCCGTCGAAATAGCTGACGAAGCGAGTGCGCTGCTTGAAATACTCCGAGCCGCCGAAGACGGTGACGCCGATCGCCAGCACGGCGATGGCTCCGATGACGAAGGCGCCGATCAGCGTCGGGTTGGCGTGCTTGCTCATGCCGGCTGTTGCTCCCGTGGCGCCGCGCCCCGCTGCAGGAAATTGCGCACCCGGAAATCCGGGTGGCCGTCACGCAGTGCCCGCGGGTCGCCGGTGGCCAGTTGCGTGCGGCTGTCGGCATCCAGGAAGACCGAATTGTTACCGATCGCAAATATGCTCGCCAGTTCGTGGGTGACGACGACCACGGTGGTGCCGAGGCTGTCGCGCAATTCCAGGATCAGGTCATCGAGCCGCCGCGCGCTCAGCGGGTCCAGGCCGGCGGACGGTTCGTCGAAGAACAGGATTTCCGGGTCCAGGGCCATCGCCCGCGCGAGCCCGGCCCGTTTCTTCATGCCGCCCGAGATCTCGCTCGGATAGTAGTCCTCGAATCCCGCGAGTCCGACCAGCATCAGCTTGCAGCGCGCGACCTCGCGGATGCCGGCCTCGTCCAGATCCGTGTACTGCCGCAGTACGAGGCCGATGTTCTCCGCGAGTGTCATCGAACTCCATAGCGCGCCGGCCTGGAAGGTCGTTCCGAAGCGGCGTTTGGTCTGCTCGCGCTCGCTCTCGCCCGCGTCCCAGAACGGCCGGCCGTCGTAGTACACGTCGCCGCGGTCCGGCCGCTTCAGGCCGATCATCGCCCGCAGCAGCGTGCTCTTGCCGCAGCCGGATCCACCCATGATGATGAAGATGTCGCCGCGCCGGATGCTGAAATTCAGATTCCGCTGCACGACGAAGTCGCCGTAGGCGAGGGTCAGGTCGCGAACGGCGATGTGTTCGGCGGCCGGCATTCAGATCCCCAGGTTGACGTAGATGACCGTCAGCACGGCCGCGGCGACGACGATCAGCACGATGCCCAGGACCACGGCCCGCGTCGTTGCCAGGCCCACGGCCATGGCGCTGTTGCCGCAGGCGAGCCCCTGCTGGCAGCCGGCCATCGCGACCAGGGCACCGAAGACCAGGGCCTTGAACAGGCCGCCGAACAGCGCGTTCAGCCCGACTGCGTTGAAGGTCTGCTGCACATACTGCGGCAGGCTCACATCGAGCATCAGCAGGCCGACGGCGAGCCCGCCGGTGATACCCATCAGGCTCGCGTAGAGCGACAGCAGTGGCAGCATCAGCACCAGCGCGATCACTCGCGGCGTGACCAGAAAATCCACCGGATCGATGCCGAGCGTGGTCAGCGCGTCGATTTCCTCGTTGACCTTCATCGTGCCGATCTGCGCCGCGTAGGCGGCGCCGGTTCGCCCGGCCATGATGATCGCGGTCATGATCGCCGACATTTCCCTGACCATCGCGATGCCGACCAGATCCGCGGTGTAGATGCCGGCCCCGAAGGGCTCCAGCTGGCGCACGCCGACGAAGGCGAAGATCATGCCGATCAGGAAGGCGATCAGGCTGACGATCGGCAAGGCGTCCGCGCCGGCCTGTTGCAGGTAATGCGCGAGGTCGCTGCGCAGGTAGCTGGCATGGCCGCGCAGGAAGCGAGCCAGCGACAACGTCAGCTCGCCGGTGAAGCTCAGTAGTTCGCGGGCGGCGCTCAGGACCTCGAGCGTCGCCTCGCCGGCCTGCTCCAGCAGGCCGTGGCGGCGGCGCTGGCGCCGCGCGCCGGCCGGCTCGCGCACCGCGAAGGCGAGGCGCAACAGGCGTTGGGCGCCGTCGGGCAGGCCCGAGGCGTCGAGCGCAAGATCCAGCGCTTCGGCCTCGCGCTGGATCGCGATCAGGGCGATCAGCAGGCCGGTGTCCCAGTCGCCGAGTCCGGTCGTGTCGAAGCAGATGCCGGCCGGCCGCGGCATGGCGCGCATGGCCGCGACGGCGTCGGCGGCACCGGGCGGATGCGCGCTCAGCCGCCAGTCGCCACTGAGATGGAGCACCAGGATGTCGCCGCTGCGTTCGCAGTTCAGTCGGGCTGGGTTCATTCCTTGGCTCGCCGCCGGTTGCCCGCATTGTAGCCCGAGGCGTGCCGATGGCCGGCGATGGAGGATGCGCTGCCATCACCACGCTCATTCCGGCGGCCAACTGAAGTACCATTCGCCGCATGAATCGTTGCCGTCCGCTGCCGTGGCTCATGAGCGTGGCGCTGCTCGCCTGCAGCCAGCCACCGGAGCCGCCGGCGGAAGCGCCGCCGGCCGACAGCCGCCCGCTGATCGCGGCCGTCAATTATCCGCTGGCCTGGATGGCCGAACGCATCGGCGGTGACGCGATCCGGGTCGCGTTGCCCCTGCCGCCGACCATCGACCCGGCCGAGTGGCAGCCGGACCCGCAGGCGCTCGAGGTCTATCGCCAGGCCGAGCTGGTGCTGCTGAACGGTGCCGGCTACGCCCCCTGGGTCCGCCATGCCGGACTGCCGAACAACCGGCTGATCGACACGACCCGCCATGTCCGCGACCGGCTGATTCGGGAGGACGAGGATCCGCTGGCACCGCCGGGCAGCCCGGCCGAGGCCGCCGTGCACGGCGACTGGGCCACGATGACCTGGCTGGATCCGACACTGGCGATCGCGCAGGCGACCGAGATCCGCGATGCGCTGCTGATCTACCTGCCGGAACAGGAAGGCGCGATCCGCGCCCGCTATGCGGTGTTGCTGCACGAGCTCGAGTCCCTGGACCAGTCCCTGGAGCGCGCCTTCGCGCCGCTGGCGGCGGAACCGCTGCTGTTTTCGCGCCCGATCTACCAATATCTCGCGCGCCGCTACCGGCTGCAGGGCCGGGCGCTGAACTGGCGGCCGGATGTCTACCCGGGCGAGGCCGGGTTCGACGAGTTGCGCGCCCTGCGCGCCGAGTTTCCGGCCCGGCTGATGGTCTGGGAGGACTATCTGCTGCAGGTGACGGTGGATCGGCTGGAGGCGGAAGGCGTTCGCAGCCTCGTCTACCGGCCGGCTGCGAACCGGCCGCCGGACGGCGATTTCCTCGCCGTGATGCGCGACAACCTCGGCAACGTCGCGCGCTTTGCCGCCGAGTTCAGCGCCGAGGCGCGGGCAGCCGCTGAAGCCGAGGCCCCCCAGACCGGGCCGGGCGACGCAGCCGAAGCCACCGCCACCGGCGCCTTGCCGGCCGAGGCTGCAACGGACGGTGGCGCCGGATCTGCGGACGCCGCCGAGCCGCGGCAAGCCACCGGATCGCCTGCCGGCGCGCCATGAACCCGGCGCCCGGCCTGCGGCTGCTGCGCCTGGCCTGCCTGCTGCTGCCCGCCGCCTGCGCGACCTCAACGGCCCCCGGCCCCGCCGGCAGCGGCGAGCCGGCAGGGGCGGCGATCGACAGCCGCGAGTTCGGCGCGATCCTGGCGCTGTATCCCGACGACTACCTGCGCAACTACGTCGATGCGATCGGCCGCCGCCTTTCGTCGGTCGCGCCGCGCCGCGAGCCGGCGCCGGCCTTCGCGATCCTCGACCGCGGCGAGCCGCTGCTGCTCAGTACGCGGGATGGCCGGATCGCCGTGTCCCGCGGCCTGCTGGCATTGGTCAAGCGGGAAGACGAACTCGCGGGCCTGCTGGCGCACGCGATCGCGCATCTCGGCACCGGCGCAGCGGACCGCCGGGCGCCGGGGGAGCCGCTGCGTTTCCTGGAGGGCGAACTCGGCCGCCTGGTCGCGGCCGATCTGCAGGCAGCCAGCCTCTTGCCCGCGGGCGCGACGCTGCAGCTGCGGGAATTCGATGACGTCGTGGAACGGCGGATAGATGCACTGGCGCTGGCGCGGACCGCGGCCGCGGGCTATGAACCTGCGGCGCTGGCCGGGTTCCTGCGCCGCCTGCAACGGGTTCGCGAACTGCTGCCGGACTGGCAGGCAAATGCTTTCCTGGCCGTGCATCGCTTCTCGCCGGAGCGCATCGCGGCGATAGAGGCGGCGGGGCGGGCGCCGGCCTGGCAGCCGGTGCGCCCGTTTGCGCGCGGCCGGGACGCGCTGCTCAAGCGCCTCGACGGGCTCGACTGGGGTCCGGGCAACCCGCAGCAGGGCCTGTTCATCGGTTCGCGCTTCCTGCAGCCGGACATGGGGATCCGCATCGATTTTCCGCCTGGCTGGACGCCGATCAATGCGCCGGGTTTCGTCGGCGCAAGGCAAGCCGACGGCGAGGCGCTGCTGCTGGTGAATGCTCCGCGCGGCACGGCCCCGCCGGCAGAACTGGCCCGGGTCTTCGCCGAGCGCGTGGCGCGGAAGACCGGCAGCCAGGTCCCGCCGCCGCAGGCTTTTGCCGCCGGCCCCTGGCCCGGTTACTGGCTCCGGGTCGAGGCACTGGACGCCGGTCTGCCGCTGGTCGCCTGTTACGCCTGGGTGCAGGCCGCCGGCACGACCTTCCGGCTGCTCGGGGCGGGACTGGCCGGCCATGCCGAGGCGTTCTGCGACAGTGTGCGCAGCCTGCGCCCGCTGGACCCGGCCGAACGGGCGGAAATCCGCGCCCTGCGCCTGCGAGCGGTGGCGGCGCGGCCGGGCGAGCGGCTGGCCGCGCTCGGCGAACGCAGCGGCAATCGCTGGCCGGTCGAACTGACCGCGGCGATCAACGGGCTCGAAGCCGGCGCCGCACTGCCGGCTGGCTATCTGGTCAAGATCCTGCGCGCCGAGACCTATTACTAGCCCGCGCGCCGGCCGCCTTGGCCGAATCCGGCCGAAGCCGCCCCGAATCCAGATCGCCGTCCGCCACGAATTGCTCTGTAATGACGGCCGGCCTGCCTGGGACGGCGGCGGGCCGGGTTTGGAGGCGCCGGGGCGGTCCTCTTATCGCGATCCCCTACCTCCCAGATCCCCCTCAGCGGTGCGGGGGTCGCTCCGGCTGCCGCTACGTCACCAGGCGTAGGCGATCTGCCCGTACCAGTTGACGCCAGTGCCGGGCAGGCGTTCACCGAAGGCGACGTCGGACTGCCGAATGCGGTTGAAGCCGGCGAGATGGTTCCGGTAGCTCCGGTCTAACAGATTCTCGACGCCCGCCCGGAGCTGCAGGCCGCTGCGAAGTTGCCACTGCCCGTAGACATTGACGATGCCCCAGCCCGGCGTCGAGGCGTTACTGGAACGTGGCTCGTCCAGCACGATCGTGCGCGAGAGCTTGTCCTGGCGGGCGGCGGCGACGGTTTCGACCGTCAGTGACCAAGCCTGGTCTTCCCAGCTCAGCGCCAGGCGGCCGTTCAATGGCGCGATCCGATACAGATTGTCCTGCAATTCGGTGTTTTTGCCGCGCACGTAGTTGACTGTCGCGTCCAGCGTCAGGCGGTCGCTGAGCCGATAGCTCAGCACCGCATCGGCACCGTAGATCTTTGCCTCGGTATTGGCGAATTGCAGCGGCGTCGGGTCGCCGTTGGCAGCGCCGCTGACCGCTATGACAACCGGATCAGTGGCGGCGATCCCCTGGATGTAGTCACTGACTTCACGGTAGAAGACCCGCGGCGCGAAGTACCAGCGCTCGTTGCGCCACTCGAGACCGATTTCGAACTGGTCGGATTGTTCGGGCTCGAGCGAGAGCGTTCCGACGTAGTTGTTCAGGTCTCCGAGGCCGGAGTTCACTTCCAGCGGGATCCACAGATACCGCTCGATATAGCTCGGTGGCCGCGTCTTGTGGGCGTAACCGAGGTTTAACGTCAGCTTGTCCCTGAGCCGCCAGTCCAGCTTGACCACGGCATCGAACATCTCGTCGGTGAGATCGCGTTTCGCGGAGTTGAAACGGTCTCGGAGCAGGGCGACGGCGCAGGGCGGTGAGCCGGGCGGAAAGGCGCCTGCGTCGCAGAGGTCGGCCGGCTGCGCGCCCACGGTGTCGGCATCCGATTCGCTGCGGTTGTAGCGCAGGCCGATCTCGAGTCGCCAGATGTCCGCCAGGTCGCCCAGCCATTCGGCATAAAGCCCGAACTGGTCTTGACTGGCATTGCGAAAATTCTGCACATAGAAGGGAGGTACATCGGGATCCCGCACGAGGCCGGAATGCTCTTCGGCATTTCCGTCCCCGCCGATCTTCAGCTGACCGCCGGCCAAGGGGAGTTGCGCGCTGAAGGCAAAGCCCAGCGCATTGGAGTCGACATCCACCAGCCGGCGCTCGGCGCCGACGAAAGGCGGCAACGGCAGGCTGGAGTTGTCCGGCGGTGCGCGCAGCGTGAAATTGGTCATCGCGTGAGCAACATCGGTGTAGAAGACCCTGCCGCTGAGTTCGATGCCGCCGATCTCGGCCTGCAGCCCGAGATTGATTCGATCGGTATCGAAGAAGTCGATGTCCAGTGGCAGCGCAGGCGTACCGGTCGGGCCGGTGTCGGTATGACTGTAGTCCAGCGATAGCTCTGCCCGATCGAGCCGTAGCGCGTAGCCGGCGCCATAGCTGTCACGCTCATGGGAGGTATCCTTGATCGTCCCGCTGCCGAACTCGAGATCGTCGCCGTCCTCGCGGCTGGCAAACAGCCGGAGGCGCTGGGTCGCGTTGGCGACAGCCAGTAATCCGGACAGCGCATAGCCGTCGTTGGACATTGCTGACAGCGTGAAATCGCCGGCCGTCTGCAGGCGACGGTCCGAGCCGAAATCGGGCTGCTTGGATTCGGCCAGGATCACACCGCCTATCCCGGGACCGCTACTGACCGGCGCGATGCCGCGGATCAGCGTGACGGTGTTCGTCAGGCCCGGCGGCAGATAATGCATCGGGGAGTCCATCCAGTTCAGACCGCCTGGCGTGACACGCATGGAGTCGACCAGCACCGTCATTCGCGGTCCGAAGAGGCCGCGATACTGGGCCTGGCCGCTGAGCGGCCCGTTCCGGTTGATCGCGCCGCCGGGCAGGCGAGCGATGATGTCCATCGAGTCTGGTGTCGGCGCAGCGCTGACACCGGGCGTGATGTTGACTGCATCTTCGGCGAGGTTGCTGCCGATGACGGTCACTTCGGGAATCTGCTGCGCCATTGCGCTCTGCAGCCCGAGCGCCAGCAGGACGGAAGCATTGATTCGGCGTAAGCTCGACAAGCCGGGCACTCCACGAAGTCGGGTCGCGCGTTACGCTACGCCGGATACCGACAAGCTGTCTATAAAACCGGGTGCGACAAATTGTCGCAGGGGGCTTCAATCCTTCACCGGCCGTTTCTGCAGCTTGCGCTGCAGCGTGCGCCGATGCATGCCCAGGGCCTTGGCCGTCGCGCTGATGTTGCCGCCGTGTTCTGCCAGGACCTTCTGGATGTGCTCCCATTCCAGGCGGCGCACGGACAAGGGCCGCGGCGGTGCTTCGGCGCCCGGACCATGGCCTTCGAGGGCCGCAATGATGTCTGCTAGCGCCGCAGGCTTGGTCAGGTATTGCCACGCGCCCCGTTTCACGGCTTCGACGGCAGTCGCGATGCTGCCGTAGCCGGTCAGCACAATGCTGCGCGCCGCCGGGCGCCTGGCGGTCAGTTCAGCAAGTACCTGCAGGCCGCTGTCGTCGCCAAGCCGCAAATCGAGAATGGCGTAATCGGGCCATTGATCGTCGATCAGTGAGCGTGCTGTCGCGAGATCGTGAGCCACTTGCACTGAATAACCCCGGCGATCCAGCGCGCGCGACAGAGTCTCGGCGAAAAAGGTATCGTCGTCGACGAGCAACAGGCCGGTTCGCTTAGTCATGGCGTGACAGCAGCGCGGCTGGCAGGTCGATTCGTGTGATACTGCCGCCGCCGGGACGCGGCAGAAACTGCAACCGGGCACCAGCCTGCAGCAGGATCTCACGGCTGATCTCAAGGCCGAAGCCGAGGCCGGATCGTTTTCCTTCGGTGATGGCCTGCGGTCCGGGGCCGCGGTCGAGCACCTCGACCCGCAGCTGGCTGCCGGCCATCGCGGCCCGCAGCTCGACGGCCTGCGGGGATGCGTCGATCGCGTTGTCGAGCAGGTTCGACAGCGCCTGTTCAAAGCTCCGGTCGACAGTCAAAAGCACCGTTTCCGTTGACGCGTCGATATCTGTCACCAGCGCCGCCTCCGGCCGCAGGCTGCGGGTGTCTCGGCAGCGCTCTCGCAGAAAGCTCGCAGCGCTGACGCGGCGCGCGCCGCTGCTGCGTGATGTGCCTGCCGAGGCCGCGATCGCAGTCAGCGAATGCCGGCAGCGATGGATCTGGCTGCGTAGCTGCTCGAGCAGTTCGCGGGATTCGCCTTGCCTGTCCGCCGGCAAGCCGCTGTCCAGTTCATCCGCAAGCAGCAGCATCGTATTCAGCGGCGTGCTCAATTCATGGGCTGCGCCAGCAGCCAGCGTCGCGAGCGCAACCAGCCGTTCGTGGCGCAGCATTCGTTCCCGGGCCTCCGCGAGACTGCGTTCCCGGTCACGTAGGGTCGTGCTGATGCCGGCGATGAAGTGGGCGATCAATAGTGCGATGACAATGAAACCAATCCACATGCCGCCGACATGCAAGGCCAGCGGACCGGATTGTTCGACAGGAGCCAGATCCGGCAAGGGCGGACTCACGAGCAGCAGGCTCGTGTAACAGCCGAGGGTGGCCGCTGTGACCAGCCAGAGCAGCCGCCGCGGCAAAGCGGTGGCCGAAATCATGACCGGCAGCAGGTAGAAGAATGCGAACGGATTCGATGCGCCGGCGCTGTAATACAGCGTACCGGTGAGCGCTGCCACGTCGACCAGCATCTGGGCCAGCAATTCGTAGTCCGTGAAGCGGCCGCGGCTGCGCAGCCTGAGCCAGGTCCAGGCATTCAAGGCAAGCAGCATCACGACGATCAGCAGCAAACGCGGCGTCGGCGCCGGATAGCCGTAGACGAGGCCGGCGGCGATGAGCAGTAGCGCAGGCGCAGGAATTGCGATCGCGCGCAACCAGAGCAGCCGTCGCGCGTTCAGCAGCAGGTAGGCGCTGCTGTCCGCCTCCTGCGAGGAGTCATGAAGCTGCTCGGTATCCATGCCCATGCTGGGCTGGCAGTTTAGCCCCCCGGGAGGCGCTGGTCAGCCGGCTGCGAGACGCCGAAGGCCCAGCGCAAGGCAGGCTGCGAGCAGGCACCCGGCAGTGCCCGAACCGAACCAGCAGCGGGGGCGGCGTTATTGCTGCACACGCGACTCACCGCGGTCGCCCGTCTGCGTCTCCGTTGGTTTCGCATTGCGCGGATCAGGCCTTGCCAGTTCTGCATCATTGCCGGTCCGGCTTCCGCGCAGTTGCCCGCTGGCCTGTTGCAGCAGGCGTTCGCGCAGCGCCGCCGGCATCGCTTCGAGTCCGCCGCGGTCCTGGTGCAGGAAACTGGTCTGCAGCAGTCCCGCCAGGCGCAGGAAATCGTCCCGTCTCGGTATCCCGTCCTGCGCCAGCAAGCGATCCAGCTCGCGCTGTTCGTCGGCGTCGAGGCTGCCGGCGGCTTCGCCGGCCAGCAGCTCATCGAGCCTCGATTCCGATAATCGGTGGTCGCTCATGCGGTGCCGCCCTCGTCCTCGTCGAGCTCCTGCGCCAGCTTCAGTTGTTCGCGGATCTGGATCAGCCCACGGCGCACGCGGGTCTTGACCGTGCCGAGCGGCATCTCCAGCCGCTCCGCGATCTCGCTATGGGTATAGCCTTCATACAGGGACATCGCGAGGACGCGCTGGTGTTCCGGCGGCATGTCCGCAAGCACACGCTCGACCTGGGCCAGTTCCGCGTCCTCGTCCAGCGCCGCCGTCACCGAGACCGGCTGTTTTGCACCGAGTTGTTCGTCGATGGGTTCGAGGCCGGGCTGGCGTTCATGCTTGCGCAGGCGGTCGATCAGCCGCCGGCGGGTGATCGTCGAGATGAACGCGACTTCGCTGGCGACCTTGGGGTCGTAGCGGGCGGCATTGGTCCAGATCTCGATGAAGATCTCCTGGACCGCGTCTTCCGCATCGACGTGATAACCGAGATAACGGCGGGTCAGGGACCAGACGAGGTCGCCGTAACGGTCGATGAACTCCCCGATCGCCGCTTCGTCGCCAGCGGCAATTCGTTGCAGAATCGTTGGTTCTTCGTTCAACGAGACGGAGTTCCGGGCGCCCGTGTCAGTCCGCGGCGCTGGGCGCGGCCTGGCAGTTTCCGGGCTGCAGATTGCCAGCATAACCGGGCGCTCGCCGGGTGGCTACGGTTTACCGCAGGCTGGCGGTATCTGCGATGGCCGCAGCGCGGATTCGACCGCTGGGAACGATCCGGCTCGCGGCCGGTTTGCGGCACAGTGCCTGCGCCGCTGCGCGGCCGATCCGTGGACCGAGGGGGGAGATGAGAAAGCGACTGCTGCAATTGCTCGGCCTGCTCTTGCTGGCTGGCTTCGGCTACTTGAACGTCGACTACTGGCGGGACCCGGTTTACTGGCGACGCTGGTGGGACATCGTTACCCACCTTGAACCGGACTACATGAACTTCTCGCCGACCGCGGCCCTCGGCAGTGACCGGCCGGTCGCGCTCCCGCGCGCGGCTGCAGGCGGGCGCAGCATCAGCACGGACGCGCTGTCCGCCGCGCGCGACTACGCGGCGGCCTTCGATTCCTTCGCGCTCGAAGTGTTTCAGGCGGGGCGGGTCCAGGACGAATGGTACGCGCCGGGCTGGACCCCGCAGCGCCTGACGCAATCGCAGTCGATGATGAAGACCATCACCGGCCTGATGGTCGGGATCGCGATCGCCGATGGTCATATCGCGTCGGTGAACGATCCGATCGGGCGCTATATCGAGGAATGGCGCGATGATCCGCGCGGCGCGATCACAATCGAGAACCTGCTGCAGATGTCGAGCGGGCTGGGCCATTACCGCTTCACACTGAACCCCTTCGCGCGGGATTCGGCTTTCCGTTTCCTGAATGCGTCCGACCGCACGGCCGTGGTCCTGCGAACGCCGCTGGAATGGGCGCCGGGCAGCCGCTTCGACTACAACGACGTCGCTGCGCAACTCGCCGGCATCGTCGTCGAGCGAGCCAGCGGCCGGCCATACGCCGGTTATCTGCAGGCACGGCTCTGGGGGCCGATGGGTGGGCAGCACGCCGAGGTCTGGCTGGACCGGGAAGGCGGCTCGGTCATGACAGCCTGCTGCATGCTGGCCAGTCCGCGCGACTGGGCGAAGATCGGCCTGCTGATGAAGGATCGTGGCCGCTTCAACGGCCGGCAGATCGTCCCGGCCGCGTGGATCGACGCGATGCTGACGCCATCGCCGGCCTACGCGGGTTACGGCTATTTCACCTGGCTGGCAGCCGGGATGGGTGATCGCGCAGCCGAGCCGGCCGACGAGTCCTGGCAATCCGAGCCGATGCTGGACCAGGGGTTGTTCATCCTGCAGGGGCACGGCGGCCAGCGTGTCTACGTGTCCCGCGCGCGGGATCTGGTGATCGTGCGGCTCGGGCCATTCTCGGGCTTCCAGCCGCTGAAGCCCGGCTGGGACAACAGCTTCCTGCCGAATACCCTGATCCGCGGCCTCAAAAAATAGTGTCAGACCCTGGCTGCATCGCAATAGAAAATGGTCTCAGACACCATTAAAAAACGGCGGGTTGCCCCGCCGTTCTTACACTGGGCTCCGGCCTATTGCTCGATCCAGTCGCCGCCGGAGAAACCGCAGCCGATCTCCATGCCGTCGAGATTGTCTGAATAGTAGTGGTCTTTCGAGTCGCCCTTGTCGCAGGTCGCGACCAGTCCCTCGGTCGGGCAGGCGCCCTCGCCGTAGGTGCCACCGTCGTAACTGGCAAAGCCCATCGAGGCCTCGCCGTATTCCTCGGCCAGCGTAGCGCAGCGCGTCTCGTCGACCGGCTCGGTACACATCGGCGTCGGGTCGTCACCGTCGTTCAGCTTTTCGAGCATGCAGTGCCCGTCGGCCATCGCCAGTCCCGGCAGGGTCAGCGCGATGCCCGCGAGCAGCAGCATCAACTTCGATTTTTGCATTGGCTGTGTCCTCCTTGTTCCGCGGCACACGATGTCCGCTGTTGCTTCGAAATTCTTGCGCGCCGGCCTCGCTGGAGGATAAGACCGGCCCGGTGATCAGGGCAGCAGCACCGGCTTTCCCGCCACGCTGCGGTCAGCTCGCCATCAGCCTGTTCCGGCCCGACGCGCCATG
>RFHQ01000206.1 GCA_003695765.1 Gammaproteobacteria bacterium | reverse complement strand
GCGGGCCTGCCGCAGCTCCATGGCTCGCTCGCTTCGCTCGCTGCGCTTTACTTCCGCTGCCGGCAGCCCGCTCGGCGGCCTGATCGTTCACCTATCCAGGCAATCGTGACGCCGATGGCTCGTGCTCCGGCGAGCCCCGGTCCGCCGTGATGCCTGGCTGTGGCGCGCGTAAGCCCGGCACCGGACCTGCCAGCCCGGCGCTGCGAACTTCCCGAGCCGAAGTAAAGCGCAGGGAGCGCAGCGACCGAGCCATGAGGCGAGGAAGTCTCGCAGCGCCGGGCTTCCTCGACCGGCGCAGCGTGCCCGGCACCGGGCCGGTTCACCCGCTGGACGTCCGCAGAGCCGCGCGGCTCGATCTGCAACGCCCTGTGCCCGAAATGCCAACTCGCGGCTCCGTCCCGGCGGCATACTGGAGTTTGAGGTTCCTCGTGCGTCGCAGCCGCGGCGTGCATGGCAAGGCGGGGGCGCCATGAGCGACGAGCACGCAGACAAGGCCAGCGCCTGCGATCACTGCGGCATTTTCACGATCCCCGGGCCGCTGGCCGTGCAGTCCGCCTGGCGTGACATCACCTTCGAGCCAGTAAGAGACAACATCTGGACCGCGAGCGAGGGTATCTACCGGACGATCTTCGTCGAGGGCCGCCGCGGGGTGATCGCCTTCGACACGCTGACCACACCGGGGACCGCGCGGGCCTACGGCGCGGCCATCCAGCGCGCCCTGCCCCGCAAGAAGCTGCACACCATCGTCTATTCCCACGAGCACCTGGACCACACCGGCTATGCCGCCGACCTGGCGCCGGATGCGGACATTCTCGCGCATGAACTCTGCGACCGGGTGATCCGGGCCCGCCGCTCCGACGGCCAGCTGCCGGCGACCGAGACTTTCTCCGGCGAGCGCCAGGCCTACGAACTCGACGGCGTGCGCTTCGAACTGCTGTACCCCGGGCCGACGCACGGCGACGGCAACATCGCCGCCTATTTCCCGGACAGCAAACTGCTGTTCATGGTGGACACGGTCATCCCGGGCGTCGGCTATACCTTCTTCCCGGACTGGCATCTGGCGCCTTACGTGCCGGCGATGCGCCGGCTGCTGAGCCTGGACTGGGACATCTTCGTCCCCGGCCACTTCTGGATCACCGATCGCAAGGGCTTCGAGGCCAACCTGCAGTACTACGACGACATGGCCGAGGTCGCGCAGGACGCGATCGCCAAAGGCATCGACCCGCACGACTGGGAGGCCGTGACCCGCTACACGCAGCAGAATCTAGATGGCCGTTGGGGTCACCTGTTCCGCTTCGACGAGTATTGCGCGATGAACCTGTCCCGCTACATGCAGCACTTCCTGACCGGTGGCTGGGGCATCGAGGGCAACTACCACGTCGATCCGACGCCATTCTGAGCCAGGCCATGAGCGAACATCGCGGCATTTTCACCAGCGACCGCGTGCAGGCCTACCTCGCCGAGGAGCCGGCGCTCGAAACCGAACAACTGGCGGACCGGATCTGGACAGTCAGCGACGGCCAGGTCCGCAGCCTGTTCCTCGCCGGCGACAGCAGCGTGATCGCCTTCGATACCTTTGGCACGCCGGGCCGGGCGCGCGCCTACCGGCGCGCAATCGAGTCGGCGATTCCCGGCAAACCAATCGGTACGATCATCTACACCCACGACCATCTCGATCATGCGGGCTACGCTGCCGACCTCGCAACGGACGCCGAAATCGTCGCCGACGAGATCTGCGCCAAGGTGATCCATCTGCGTGAGGCCGACGGCCAGTTGCTGCCGACGCGGCGGCTTACCGGCAAGCGCCACCGGATCGACATCGACGGCCTGGAGTTCGAGCTGCTGAATCCCGGGCCGACGCATGGCAGCGGCCACCTGTCCGCCTGGTTCCCGCAGGAGCGCATCCTGTTCTCCAGCGACACGATCCTGGCCAATGCGCGTTACGGTCTGCTACCGGACTATCATCTGGCCAATTTCGTGCGCTTCATGCGCGGCTTTCTCGACCTGGATTTCGAGACCTTCGTGCCGGGCCGCTTCGAACTGGGCGACCGGGCCGCGTTCAGCCGCGGCTGCGATTACCTGGAAGCCGTGCATGTCGCGAGCCAGCAGGCCTTCGTCGAGATGGTCCCGATCTGGGTGCTCGATGCGATGCAGAATTACGTGGGTGAAAAGCTGCGCCCCGAATTCGGCGACCTCGATGGCTTCGACGCGCATGTCGGCCTGACCGCGCTGCGTGTCGTGCACCACTACCTGATGGGCGGCTGGAGCCTGGAGGACACGCCGGAGCCGGGCTATCTGCTCGCCGATGAAGTCCGGTTGCCCGACTGACGCGCGGCGCGGCACTGCGCTGCGGGGCGGGCGGCGTCACGGTCTCGGCATGCCCGGATTGTCGGCGCGCGGGAATTGTGCGAGCCTCGGAACATGATGGAACTGCGTTGCAAACCCTTGCTGGAGACGCATGACGCCGTGACCGCGAGCCGGCACCTGTCCGGTTACCTGTGGCCACACTCGGTCGCGATGCAGCAGCCGGCGACCCGGCTGGCCTTCCGCCACCGGCTCGCGAGCCTCGGCCGGATTTCGATTCACGCGCTGGCCTACGGCGCGCCGGTGACGATCGCGGCCCGGCCCAACGATGCCTACCTGTTCCTGGTGCTGACCAGCGGCATGGGTTACGTCGAGCAGGACGGGGTCAATGCCGCAGTACGCGCGATCGGCGCCTGTCCGCTGAACCCCAGCGGCGAAGCCGTCATGCGCTTCTCGCCGGACGAGATGAACCTGACGCTGCGCATTCCGGGGGAATTGCTGCGGCACTGGCTGCGGCGTGAGACTGGCACGGCCGTAGTCGAACCCCTGCGCTTCGAGCCGCCGACCAGCGGCCAACAGGACGTCGCCGGCCTGCGGCAATACCTCGAGTTTCTTTGCGCCGAAGTCAATCGCGACAGCCCGGCACTGCAGCAACCGGCCTTGCTGCGCCAGTTCGAGAACACGCTGCTGGGCCTGGTGCTCAGCAGCTTTCCGCATAATTACTCGGGGGTCATGCAAGGGGACAGCGGCGTGCCGCCCTACGTCGCCGCGGCCGAGCGATTCATGCGGCAGAATGCCACGCGTAATCTGAGTCTCGCCGATGTCGCCGCGGCCGCCGGTGTCAGCGAACGCAGCCTGCAGGCCGGCTTCCGGCAGTACCGCGACTGCACGCCGATGAGTTTCCTCAGGGAGCAACGGCTCGACGCCGCCCGCCAGCGGCTGGAACGGGCCGCGCGCAGCGGCGAGTCGGTGACTGACATCGCGCTCGGCTGTGGCTTCAATCACCTCGGCAAGTTCGCCCAGCTCTATCGCGCGCGTTTCGGCGAAACCCCCTCGGAAACCCGGCGTCGCACAGCCGGCTGAGAGGCCGGGGATGCGCAGCCGGACGATCCTGTTCTGGTCGCTGCTGGCGCTGTCGCTGGCGGTCAACGCCGTGATCTTCAAGGACCTGGCGGACATCAGCCAGTGGCTGGTCCAGTCGAGCCGCGAGTTCACGATGGCCGTCTGGTACCACCGCCACTGGCTCGCATTGGTCGCGATCGGCAGCCTGGCCGGCGCCTGGCTCCTGTGGCTCCGTGACCGCAGCCTGGCCCCCCGCTGGGTGACGCTGAGCGTCACGCTGCTCGGGCTGTTCCTGTTCTACAGCGGCTATGTCAATCCCCGCCTGATGTTTCGCACCCAGCAGCACGAAGCACAATTCGTGCCGGTCAGTGAAGCCCGGGCCCGGCTGGAGCGCACCCTGCCCTGGGCGCGCTTCGGCTGGCAGCGCTACGCCTCGGTCGATGACATCAGCATGATCGTGCTGGAGACGGACCGCGGCGCGCTCGCTTACAGCGACTATTTCATTCTGCAGCCGCACGTGGCCAAGGCGGCCCCGGTGAATGGCGAGGACGTGGTCATGACCTATTGCGGACTGACCAACATGGGCATCGCCTACTCGCCGGAGATCGACGGCCAGCCGCTGGAACTCGGCGTGATGACCCAGCTGGAGAACAATCTCGTGCTCTGGGACCACAACACCGGCGAGCCGATTCAGCAGATCTACGGGCGCATGGAAGGCCGGCCGGAACGCGGCAAGATGCGGGAGTGGCCGACCATCCGCATGCCCTTCGCCAGCTTCGCGGCCCTGTATCCGGACGGACTGGTGTACGTGAACGAGATTCCGTCGTTCAGCGAGAACCCGCTGCTGGCGGCCTGGGACCGGCTGACGCGCCACGTCATGATGTACAACGGCGTCAGCCTGCAATGGGCGCGCGAGGCGCCGGCCTTCCCGACGATCGAGCGGTTCGACGACCGCCTGCCACGCAAGCAGCTGGTCTATGCGCTCAGCGTCGGCGACGATCATGTCGCCTGGACACTCGACTACATCCGCGAACAGGGCGACCTGATCAACACACGGGTCGGTGGCCGCGATATCGTCATCGCCTATGACGCGCGCTGGCGCGCCGTCGGCGCCTTCTACAACGACAGCGGCGCACCGGTTACCAGCATCAACATCCTGGGCGAGATTCCCGGTGGCCGGACGCTGCCGCGCGTCGAGACCCTGAAGAGCGAGATCTTCTGGTTCATCTGGGCGCATTTCCATCCCGACACGGACGTGAACCGCGCGCCCGCCGGCGGCGGTGATCGAATCGCCAACAGGTCTGCCTGATCGGACAATCGCGAACCGGGCGCCCGCCGCGCGAAGTGCTAGGATTTCGTCGATGGCGGCCGACGACGCGACGCGCCACTGAGCCGCCGGCCCTTTGAATTTCGGGGGGAACCATGGCGCTGCCCAATATCCAGGATTACTTCGTGCCGGAGACCCGCGAGGAAGCCTTCGCCCTGCTCGAGCAGCATGGCGATCAGGCCCTGCTGGTCGCCGGTGGTACTTTCGTCCACGGTCTGGAGGTGCGCGGCCTGCTCGACGAGGTCGGCGTGCTGGTCGATGTCAGCCGCCTCGGCCTGCAGGGTATCCACGAAAGCGATGGCGGCCTGCTGATCGGCGCGGCCACGACCTTCGGCGAGCTC
>RFHQ01000205.1 GCA_003695765.1 Gammaproteobacteria bacterium | reverse complement strand
GGCCATGGATCGGGCAGGACCTCGATCGCCAGTCCCGGCCGCGGGCTGATGCGTTCAGCCAGCAATGGATCCAGCACGAACAGACCACTGAGCCAGTCGGGCACCTGGCGCAACACCCGCTGGTCGCGGTACGCGCCCCGGACCTGGCCGCTGATCAGCCGGCGCCAGTTCCAGCGCGGCAATTCCCGGCGCGGGTTCGGCAGGTACCAGATGCCCCAGATTTCGTCGCCGAGTTGCCGCCGCAAATCGCCGCGGGCCTTCTTGATGATCACGTCCACGAAGGTCAGCAGCGTCAGATCGGCGTTCAGGTCGCGGCCGCCATGCAAAGTGTCGGGCCAGGAACGCTTGTCGCTGCGCCAGGGTATCGGCCGCAGGCGCAGGCGGCCATCGCTCGCGGCGGCCCGCTCGGCCAGCGGTTCGTAAGGCGCCAGCGCCGGGTGTGTCAGCGTGATCCGCGGGATGCACGGCAGCAGGGCGTCGAGCAGGTAGTTCAGCCACAGCGGTCCGTGACCGAGCGGACCCGGCTCGATCAGGTGTACATGTCGTGGATGAGCCGTCACCTGGGCGTCAGCCGAGGTCGAGTGCCGCGCGCAGGGCCGCGGCGAAATGCGCGTGGTCATGGGCGCTCGCGTATCGGGCCAGCGATTCGGCGAAGCGATCGGGGCCGGTGCGCATCGATACCTGCACGCAGGCGCGCAGGCCGTCGATCGAGCAATGCGGGTACAGCAGTCCCAGCCCGGCTTCACGCACCCGCTTGCCGATGACCCCATAGTCGGCGGCGATGACCGGGCGGCCGGCCGCGGCGGCGCCGGTCAGCAAGCCGGAGGAACCCTCGTGCCGCCGGTAAGGCAGCAGCAACCAGTCGCAGGCGCAGAGATAGTGGTCGAGTTCCGCATCGCTGGCCCGCGCCTCGCGCAGGATCGCATCGCCGCTGGCGATCAGCTCCGCCATCGCGTCGCGTTGCGCAGGCGTGACCGGGCCCACGCGAAGCAGGATCGGCCGGTCGGCGGCCGGCAGTCCGGACCAGGCGGCGATCGCATCACCAAGCCCCTTGCGGGCTGCGGCGACACCGACGTGCAGGTACAGCCTTGCGGCGGCAGGCAGATCCAGTCGGCGGCGCGCCTCCGCCTGTGGCAGCGACGGCGCACCGGGCCACGGATCGGGCAGTATGCCGACGCGCAGGCCAGGCTGCGGCGCGAAGCGGGTCGTCAGCGCTTCGTCGAGCACCAGCACGCCGGCGAGCCAGCGCGGCGCGGCAGTCAATACCCGCTGCTCGCGCCGGTGCAGCCGTGCGCGGCGACCCAGCGCCGGCAACGGGCCGGGCCGGCCGGTCTCCGGTGCCGGCGGGTTGAACCAGATCCCCCAGATCGGCGTGCCGGTCCGCCGGCGCAGGTCCCCGCGGGCGTGGCGCAACAGCCAGCCCAGGTCCGTGAACAGTGTCAGCTCGGCGTCCAGTGCTGCCGCCGTCGCCAGTCCGCCGGCAATGGCATCGCGGCCGCGCCGCCAGGCATAGCGACGCCACGAGATGCCGTCGCCGCCGTCTGATTCGGCCAGCGAACGATAGTCGGGGTGATCGGGACAGGACACGGTGAGCCGCGGGACGTGGCCGCGCAACGCGTCGATGACATGGCGCAGCCACACGGGACCATGGCCGGGATTCGGTGCCGGCTCGACGATGTGCACATGACGCAGCTCTCGGATCACGGCCCGCCGGCCGGCCGGCGCCGGGGCGTCGGGGCGCAACAACTCATCGCTGGCCGCCAGCACGTCGCCGGTCTTCAGCGCTTCCAGGCAACGGCTGGGACTGTCCGGTCGATGCTCGCAGCCCATGCGCCGGCAGGGGACGCAATCGAGCTGCGCATGCAGGATCCGCACGTTGCCGGCGGCGCAGTGGCCGGCCGGGCGGTAGTCGGGCGCCGGGCCGCCCGGCGGCTGCCGCGGCCACGGCCCCCAGGCCCTGGGGTCTTCGGGGCCGAACAGTGCGATGGTCGGCAAGCCGAAACCGGCCGCCATGTGGGTGACTGAGGTGTCGACGCCCACGTAGAGTTCAGCGTGGGAAAACAGTTCCGGCAGATCTCCGAGTCGCAGGCGGCCGGCCGCGATGCACACCGGCGGGCCGTTCGCGAACAACCGCTCGAGGTACTCACGCTCGGCGGGCGCGGAGCCACCGGTCACGACCAGCCGGTAGCCGCGGCGCGACAGTTCGCCTGCGAGTTCGCGCCAGTTGGCATCCGGCCAGCGCTTGTAGGGCATGCCGCCTTCCGGGTGCAGCAGCGCGAGCGGCCGATCGTCCTGATCGCCCAGCAGCGCACGAATGCGGCCGGCGGCGCCCGGGCAGCGCGGCAGCACCAGCGGCCCCGGCGGTGGCAGTGCCAGCAGCTCGGCCAGCCAGCCGTTGATCTGCAGCGGGTGATTGACCGCGCCGGCGCGTTCCGGCCAGCGCTGGTAGATCCGCCGCTTCCAGTTGCCGGCTGGACCCGGGTCGGCCCAGGTGACCCGTTCGGGAGCCGCGAGCCAGGCGTAGATGGCCGCCCGGTCACTGAGCGCGTTGGAGACCACGAGATCGTAACGGCGCAGGATCCGCCCGAGCAGGCGCAGATAGCCCATGAGCCCGGGATGCTTTTCGCTCTCGATGACGCGGTCGATATCCGGATTGCCGTCGAGCATGGCGCCGCAGCCGGCGCGCACGAGGACATCGATCCGCGCCTGCGGATACGCTCGCCGCAGCGCGGCCAGCAGCGGCGTGCCCAGCAGCACGTCGCCGAGCACCGGCAGCAGGATCACCAGGATTCTTCGATGCACGCGCAGTTCGGTCCGATCGCTTTCGCCGCAAGCATAGCGGAAGCGCTTCAGCGGCAGGCAGCCGCCCGCTCGGCCGCTGGGTTACCCTAGCGGCTCCCGCTTGCAGGAGTTCGCCACTGAGGATCGCGATCGGCATACGCAGCCTGGGCGACATGAGCGGCGCGTCGGAACTCGTCTGGCGGCAGCTCGACGATCTCGCCGCCCGCGGCCATGAACTGACGCTGGTGGCCGAGCGTCTGAAGGCCGGTCGGGCCGGTCCGGCGGCTTGCCGCTCGCGGCGATTGCGGCGCTGGCCGCTGCCGGGCTACTGGGCGCGCCGGGCCTTCGCCGCCCGGGCGGCCCGCCGGCTGCTCGATCAGGCGCTGGTGATCGGTCATGGTGACCTGTTGCACCAGGATTGCCTGTTCCTGCACAACCTCGTCGAACGAGAACTGCGCCTGCTCGGGCGCGAGGCCGAGATCGCCGGCCACCCGGTGGCACGGTTTCACCGCGAGCTGCTGACCCGCGGTCATTACCGCCTGCTGATCGCCAATTCCGCGGCGATGCGCGATGCCCTGATCAAGGACCACGGCGTGGATCCCGCGCGCATCCGCGTGGCCTTGCCCGGCCACGATCCGGGCCGCTTCAATGCGACCGACCGGGCCGCGCTGCGGGCCGCGGCGCGGCGGTCGCTGGGACTCGATGGCGAGTTCCTGCTGGGCTTCGTCACCTCGGGCAACTTCCCGCTGCGCGGCGCGGATCTGCTGCCCGCGATCCTCGAGGCCCTGCCGGCGAGCGCACGCGACGGCCTGCGCCTGCTGGCCGTCGGCGCGAAGCACAACCTTCGGCGCTTGCACGAGACCTTGGCTCGCCACGGCCTCGCTGCCCTGTTGCTGAGCGCGGACAAGATCCCGGAGGTCCAGCGCTACTACCACGCCCTGGACCTGCTGCTGCACCCGGCCCGGCTGGAGACCTTCGGCCTCGTGGTACTGGAAGC
>RFHQ01000042.1 GCA_003695765.1 Gammaproteobacteria bacterium | reverse complement strand
CCGCGGTGATGCTCTACGAGGCCTGGCGCCAGCAGGGATTCGCCGGCGGGGACTGACTCAGTCCGGCAGCGGCAGCTCGGCTTCGGCCTTCAGCGAGCGGGTCATCAGGCTGTGCACCGCGTCTTCGACCGACTGGTTCTCGTACAGGATGCCGTAGACATGTTCGCAGATCGGCATCTCCACGCCTTCACGGGCCGCGACCTGGTGCACGGCCTTCGCTGCATAGACACCCTCGACGACCTGGCCGATCTCCCGCGCGACCTCGTCGACGTCGCGGCCCTTCGCCAGCGCCAGGCCCATGCGCCGGTTGCGCGACTGGTCGTCGGTGCAGGTCAGCACCAGGTCGCCCATGCCGGACAGGCCCATGAAGGTCTGCAAGCGCGCACCGAGCGCAATACCGAGCCGGGTCATCTCGACGAGGCCGCGGCTGATCAGTGCGATCCGGGTGTTGGCGCCGTAACCGATGCCGTCGGACATGCCGGTCGCGATCGCCAGCACGTTCTTCACCGCGCCGCCGACCTCGACGCCGGTCAGGTCGCGCGACGTGTACACGCGGAATCGCTCATCGGAGATCCGCTGCGCGAGGTCGGCCGCGAAACCGGGCTCGGTCGCGGCCGCCGTGATCGCGGTCGGCAGGCCCATGCCGACCTCGCGCGCAAAGGTCGGCCCGGACAGCACCGCGAGCGGCGGCGCCTCGCCGAGCACCTGGCGGGCCACCTGGTGCGGCAGCAGCCCGCTGCGCTGCTCGAAGCCCTTGGTCGCCCAGGCGATGCGCTGGCCGGCTCGCAACAGCGGCGCGATCTGTTCGCAGACGACGCGGAAGGCGTGGCTGGGCACGGCGATCAACAGGTCGCGGTGGGCCGTGACGGCGCGCTCGAAATCCGGCTCGATCGCCAGCGCGGGCGGAAAGGCGGCGCCGGGCAGGTAACGCGCATTCTCGCGTTCGGCCGCGAGCCGCTCCGGTTCGTCCTCGGCGCGGCCCCACAGCGTCGCCGGCCGGTCGCCGCGCGCGAGCTGGATCGCCAGGGCCGTGCCCCAGGAACCGGCGCCGAGCACGGCGATGTCCGGTCGCCGGCTCATGCGTTCGCGCTGCGCCCCTGTTCACCGGCCTGCGCGTACAGCGCCTCGAAGCTGATCGGCTGCAGCACGATCGGCGGAAAGCCGCCCTTGGCCACGATCGACGACACGGCCTCGCGCGCGTACGGGAACAAGGTGCTCGGGCAATGGATGCCGAGCAGGCGCTGCAGGTCCTCGCCGCGGTAGCCGCGCAGCAGGAATACGCCGGCCTGGTCCAGTTCGACCAGGAACATCACGCGGTCGCCGAGCTTGGCATCGATGCTGATATGCAGGACGACTTCGTGCAGGTCGTCGCCCAGTGCCGTGTGGGAGTTCTTGAGATTCAGCTGCACTTCCGGCTCGCTGGCGGGATCCATCGTGAAGATGCCCGGCGCGTTCGGCGCCTCGAAGGACAGGTCTTTTATATAGAGCTGCCGCAGCAGGAACTGCTGCTGGGCGGGCTCGCCCGCGCCCTGGCCGTTGCCGTTGCCCGTCGCGGGCTTGTCCTCAGTCATCGCCTTGCGCTCCGTTGGCTGTTCCACTGTCGAGGCCGAGCAGGGCGTCGAGTTCGCCCGCGGCGTCCAGCGCGGCCAGGTCATCATAACCGCCGACGTGGGTGTCGCCGACAAAGATCTGCGGCACCGTGCGCCGCCCGCTGCGCTCCATCATCTCGCGGCGCCGGTCCGCGTCCATCGTCACGTCGATCTCCTCGAAGTCGATGCCCTTGCGCTTCAGCAGCCGGCGCGCCGCCATGCAGTAGCCGCAGAAGGCCTGCGTGTACATGACGACCGCTGCCGCCATCAGCCGCTGACCACCGGCAGGTTGTCGCGCAGCCAGGCCGTCATGCCGCCGCGCAGGCTGAACACCTGTTCGTGGCCCTGCTTGCGCAGCCGCTCGGCTTCGCGCGCGCTGGTGATGCCGTTGTCACATACCAGCAGCAGCGCGCGCTTCTTCTTCGCCTGGCGTTGCGCGATCTCGTCCAGCCGCTCGGCATCGACGCGTTCGGCATCGACGATGTGCCCTTTCGCCCAGGCATCCTGCTCGCGCAGGTCGCAGACCTTCGCGCCCTTGTTGATCAGCAGCACGGCCTGCGCCGGACTCAGTTCGAACAGGCCGCGGCCGCGCTGGCGCAGCTCGTAGAAGATCACGGCCAGCGCCATCAGCACGGTGCCGGCCACCAGCAGCGGGTGGTTGTTGGTAAATTCGATCAGTCTGGCCATGACAACGTGCTTCCCGGCGCGGAGCGCGGATTATACGGTGAAGCCGGCCGCGGCCGCGCGCAGGCGGCAGCTTGGCGCTACACTTCAGCGCCATGAGACGCCGCGCGAGCGCATTGGCATTGCTCTGCCTGCTGCCGGCCATGGCCGGGGCGGCCGACGATCCGGCGCAGGCGCAGCAGGAACTGGAGGCCCTGCGCGGCCGCCTGCAGGCGCTGCAGCGGGAACTGGCGGCCGGCACGTCCCAGCTGGCCAGTGAACAGCGCGCGCTGCGCCGGGCGGAAAAAGAAGAGGCCCGGCTGCGGCGAGAGCTGGCCGGATTGCGCCGGCAGATCGCGGCCAGCCGCGAACGCCTCGCTGGCCTGGAGGCCGACCTGGCCACGCAGCGCCGGTCGCTGGCGCGGGAGATCGGTCTGCTGGAACGCCAGCTGCGCGCGGCTTGGCTGGCCGGCCGCGAGGAATGGCTGAAGCTGTTGCTGAGCGGTGACGATCCCTTCGCGACCCGCCGCCAGCTGGTGCACTACCGCTATCTCGGCCGGGCCCGCAGCGAACTGATCGCCCGCGTGCGCGGCCAGCTGGCGACGCTCGCGGCCGCGGCGGCCGAGGTTTCGGCCGAGCAGGCGCGGCTGACGGACCTGGAGCGCGCGCGCGCGCAGCGCCTGGCCAGCCTCGAGCAGGAGCGCGAATCGCGCCGGCAGGCGGTGGCGCGCCTGGATCGCGCACTGGCCGGCCGGCGCGACGAACTGGCGCGGCTCGAAGAACAGGCCGCGGCACTGCAGTCGCTGGTCGACGACCTGAGCCGCGCGATCGTCGAACTCGCCCCGGACGGCGACCAGCCCTTCGGCCGCCGCAAGGGCGCGATGCAGTGGCCGGTTACCGGCCGCCTGCGGCACCACTACGGCGAGCCGCGCGCGGGCGGGCGCCTGCGCTGGGAGGGCGCGCTGCTGGCGGCGCCGGCCGGCACCGAGGTCCGCGCCGTGCACCACGGCCGCGTGGTCTTCGCCGACTGGCTGCCGGGCATGGGCCTGCTGATCGTGCTGGACCACGGCGACGGCTATCTGAGCCTCTACGGCCACAACCAGGACCTCGTGCACGAGGTCGGCGACTGGGTGCAGACCGGCGAGTTGCTGGCCCATGTCGGCGACAGCGGCGGCCGGGACGCGGCCGGACTGTATTTCGAGATCCGCAAGAACGGCCGCCCGGTCGACCCGCGGCCCTGGATGCGGCGGGCCAACTAGCTGAATCCAGTGATAAAATGCTGGCCGGCAGCGCTTCGCGGCGCTGTGCGCCGGGTCCTTAAGCCGCCGGGCGGCCTGTGCTATGGTCGGCGGATCGTCGAGGGTAAGCGCCTGATGTCATTGAAGTTCAGAGGTCTGCTGGTCCTGCTGGTCGGCACCGTGCTCGGGCTCAGCCTGTCGCTGGGCAGCGGCGTACTGGCGCAGCGCCACGCCGAGGCGCCGGTGGCCGACGAGCTGCCCTGGGACGACGCGCGGCTGCTGGCCGAGGTGCT
>RFHQ01000041.1 GCA_003695765.1 Gammaproteobacteria bacterium | reverse complement strand
GCCTTGCGGCTGAGACTGCCGCCACCGGGGAGCTTCAACGCCGCGACCCGGCCTTCGGGGTCGGCCGCCGGCCCGGCGAAGACCTTGAACTCCACGCCGCTCATCAGGTCGCCGACCTCGACCAGCTCCAGCGGAATCCGCAGATCCGGCCGGTCGGTACCGAAACGCTCCAGCGCCTCGGCATAGCCCAGGCGCGGGAACGGGTCCGGCAGCTCGTCGTCCAGCACCTCACGGAACAGCTCGCGGATCAGCTTTTCCATCAGGTGCATGATCGAGGACTCGTTCATGAACGAAGTCTCGATGTCGAGCTGCGTGAACTCGGGTTGCCGGTCGGCCCGCAGGTCCTCGTCGCGGAAGCAGCGTGCGATCTGGTAATAGCGGTCGAAGCCGGACATCATCAGCAACTGCTTGAACAGCTGCGGCGACTGCGGCAGCGCGAAGAACTGTCCCGGGTGCGTACGGCTCGGCACCAGGTAATCGCGCGCGCCCTCCGGCGTCGTGCGCGTCAGCATCGGCGTCTCGATGTCGACGAAGCCATTGGCGTCGAGGAATTTGCGCAGGCTGCGCGTGACACGATGGCGCAGTAACAGGCGTTCGGCCATTTCCTCGCGCCGCAGGTCCAGATAGCGATAGCGCAGCCGCAGGTCCTCGTGGGCGAATTCATCGTGGTGGAATGGCGGAGTCTCGGATGGGTTGAGTACCTCCAGCTCCGCAGCCAGCACCTCGACCCGGCCGCTGCGCAGCTTCGGGTTGACGGTGCCCTCCGGGCGCGGCCGGACCATGCCCTTGACGGCGAGCACGTATTCGCTGCGCACCCGTTCCGCCAGTTCGAAGATCTCCGGCCGGTCCGGGTCGAAGACCACCTGCAACAGGCCGGAGCGATCGCGCAGGTCGATGAAGATCACGCCACCGTGATCTCGCCGCCGATGCACCCAGCCGGCGACGGCCACCTCCTGGCCGACGGCCGTGAGGTCTACATCGCCGCAATAGTGACTGCGCATGGATCTGCTCCTGATCCGGCTGGCCCGCTCGAAGGGCGCCGGATGTTACGAGGCGGCCCGCGGTGGCGCAAGTTCGGCGCCGCCGCGGCGGCGCCAGGCCGGCACGACCACGCCGAGGGACACCACCATTTTCAAGGCCGACTCCACGTCCATGTCCAGCTCGATGACCTCGTTCTTCGGCACCATGATGATGAAACCGGAGGTCGGATTCGGCGTGGTCGGCACGAACACGCAGATGACCTCCGCGTTGGTGCGCGCCTGAATCTCTTCGAGCTCGGTGGAAGTCTGGAAGCAGAGGCTGTAGACACCCTTGCGCGGGTACTCGATCAGCAGCACTTTCTTGAAGGACTGGCTGGTGTCGGCGAACAGCACCTCGGCGAATTTTTTCGTGGCCGAGTAGATCGTCCGCACCAGCGGAATACGGTGCAGGATCGACTCCCAGAGGCCGACGAGCTGCCGGCCGAGGATGTTCGCGGCGATCAGGCCGGTCAGGTAGAGCACCAGGATGGCCAGCAACAGCGTCAGCAGGACGTCGAGATACGGGATCCTGAGGCCGATCAGGTTTTCCGGGCGCAGCGCCGGGGGGATGAAGGAAAAACGGCCGATCGCATCCGCCAGCAGCTTGAGGACCAGCACAGTCACGCCCAGCGGCACCCAGACCAGCAGGCCGGCGACGATATAGCGGCGAAAATGCTTCATTCAGGATGGCTCCCCGGCAGCCCGCCGGGCCGCCACAGGGAGTATCCTGACCGATGGACCGCGACGGCTCAAGCTAGCCGCGCCCGCGCGGGCCGTCAGGCGCTGTCGCCGGCACTCGCCGACTTGCCGTCGCCGCCCTGTCCAGCCGCCGGCTTGTCCTTGGCTGCATCACCGGCCGGCTTGTCGCCGTTCGCGCCCTTCGCTTCGCCGCCGTCGGCGAGGTTGCGCTTGTTCCCGGTCTTGAAGTCGGTCTCGTACCAGCCGCCGCCTTTCAGGCGGAAGGCGGGCGCGGAGACCCGCTTGCGCAGTTCCGGTTCGCCGCACTCCGGGCAGTAGGTCAGCGGTTCGTCGCTGATCTTCTGCAGCACGTCGAACAGGTGGTCGCATTTCTTACAAACGTACTCGTAGATCGGCATCGTTGCTCCCTCGTCCGAGGCCGTGCGACTCGCAGTCTATTTGAATACGATCTCGCCGTCCTCCACGTCGACCTGCACGGTCCCGCCCGGGCCATAACGGCCGGCCAGGATCGCCTGCGCCAGCGGGTTCTCGATCCGCTGCTGGATCGCCCGCTTCAGCGGCCGGGCGCCGTAGACCGGGTCGTAGCCCGCTTCGGCCAGCGTGGCCACGGCGGCATCGCTGACCTCGAAGCCGATGTCGCGCTCGGCCAGCCGCCTTTCCAAGTAACGCAGCTGGATGCGGACGATCTGCGCGATCTCCTGCTGGCTCAGCGGGTGGAACACGACGATGTCGTCGATGCGATTGATGAACTCCGGCCGGAAGTGCTGCGAGACCACTTCCATGACCGCGTTCTTCATCGCCTGGTAGTTCTCCTCGCCGGCCATCCGCTGGATGCGGTCGGAGCCGAGGTTCGAGGTCATGACGACGACGGTGTTCCGGAAATCCACGGTGCGCCCCTGGCCGTCGGTCAGCCGGCCATCGTCGAGCACCTGCAAGAGCACGTTGAACACGTCCGGATGCGCCTTCTCGACCTCGTCCAGCAGGATCACTGAGTAGGGCTTGCGCCGCACCGCCTCGGTCAGGTAGCCGCCTTCCTCATAGCCGACATAGCCGGGCGGGGCGCCGATCAGCCGGGCCACGGAGTGCTTCTCCATGAACTCCGACATGTCGATGCGCACCAGCGCCTCCTCGGTGTCGAACAGGAACTCGGCCAGCGCCTTGCACAGCTCGGTCTTGCCGACGCCGGTCGGGCCGAGGAACAGGAAGGAGCCATTGGGCCGGTTCGGGTCGGACAGCCCCGCGCGCGAGCGCCGGATCGCGTCGGCGACGGTCTTGACGGCCTCGTCCTGGCCGACCAGCCGCTGATGGATCGCCTCTTCCATGCGCAGCAGCTTTTCCTTCTCGCTCTCGAGCATCTTCGAGACCGGGATGCCGGTCCATTTCGAGACCACTTCGGCGATCTCTTCCTCGGTGACCTTGTTGCGCACCAGCTTGGTCTGCTGCTGCTCGGCCGCCTGAGCTTCGGCGAGTTTCTTCTCCAGCTCCGGAATCCGTCCGTGCTGCAGTTCGGCCATGCGGCCGAGATCGTTCGCCCGCCGCGCGGCCTCCAGTTCCAGCCTTGCCCGTTCGAGCTCTTCCTTGATGTGCGTGGTCGCGGACATCGAGGCCTTCTCGGCCTTCCAGATCTCTTCCAGTTCCGCGTATTCTTTCTCCAGCGCCGCGAGCTGCGCCTCCAGGTCCTGCAAGCGCTTCTTCGAGGCCTCGTCGGTCTCCTTCTTCAAGGCCTCGCGCTCGATCTTCAGCTGGATGATGCGGCGGTCCAGCCGGTCCATCTCTTCCGGCTTGGAGTCGATCTCCATGCGGATGCGCGCGGCCGCCTCGTCGATCAGGTCGATCGCCTTGTCCGGCAACTGCCGGTCGGTGATATAGCGATGCGACAGCGTCGCCGCGGCCACGATCGCCGGGTCGGTGATCTCGACCCCGTGGTGCACCTCGTAGCGTTCCTTCAGGCCGCGCAGGATCGCGATCGTGTCCTCGACCGTCGGCTCGTCGATCAGGACCTTCTGGAAACGCCGCTCCAGCGCCGCATCCTTCTCGATGTACTTGCGGTATTCGTCCAGCGTGGTCGCACCGATGCAGTGCAACTCGCCACGCGCCAGCGCCGGCTTCAGCATATTGCCGGCGTCCATCGCGCCTTCGGCCTTGCCGGCACCGACCACGGTGTGCAGCTCATCGATGAACAGGATGATCTGCCCTTCCTGCTTGCCGAGGTCGTTGAGCACGGCCTTCAGGCGCTCTTCGAATTCGCCGCGGAACTTGGCGCCGGCGATCAGCGCGCCCATGTCCAGCGCCAGGATGCGCTTGTTCTTCAGGCCCTCGGGCACTTCGCCATTGACGATGCGCTGCGCCAGGCCTTCGACGATCGCCGTCTTGCCGACACCGGGCTCGCCGATCAGCACCGGGTTGTTCTTGGTGCGCCGCTGCAGGATCTGCACCGTGCGGCGAATCTCGTCGTCACGACCGATGATCGGGTCCAGCTTGCCCTGCTCGGCCTGGCCGGTCAGGTCAATGGTGTACTTCTCCAGCGCCTGCCGGGTGTCCTCGGCATTCGGATCGTCCACTGCCGCGCCGCCGCGCATTTCTTCGATGGCTTTCTCGACCGCGCCGCGCACGACGCCGGCCTCGTTCAGGATCCGTCCCAGCGTGCCCCGGTCGTCGCAGGCCGCGAGCAGGAACAGCTCGCTGGAGATGTACTGGTCCCCGCGCTGCTGCGCCAGCTTGTCCGTGACATTCAGCAGCTTGCCGAGGTCATTCGATACGTGCACTTCCCCCGGCGTGCCCTGGACCTGTGGCAATTGATCCAGCGCTTCGCCGAGCCGCGAGCGCAGCAGATTGACATTGGCGCCGGCCTTGCTCAGCAGCGGCCGCACCGTGCCTCCCTGCTGGTCCAGCAGCGCCAGCATCAGGTGCACGGGCTCGATGAACTGGTGGTCGCGCCCGACCGCCAGCGACTGGGCGTCGGCCAGCGCCATCTGGAACTTGCTGGTCAGTTTGTCCATGCGCATCACTGATGCTCCGCTATCACAGGGGTACCCCAAGCCTTGGGGCGCGCTGCAGCGATTTCAACCGCCGGCCGGCGGCGCCGGCCGCGGCTCGAGCCAGACGAGGCAGGCCTGGCGCCCGCAGGCGCCGTCGCGGCGGTAGGAATAGAAGCGCCGCGGCTCGCTGGCAGTGCAGCGGCCGCCGCCATGAACCGCAGTCACCCCGGCGGCGGCCAGCCGGCCGCGTGCCAGCGCGCAGAGATCCAGCTGCCAACGCCCGCGCGCGTTGAGCCGGAAGGCCGGGGCGTCGCCGGCGGCCGGAAAGGCGTCGCGCACGCGCTCATCGACCTCGTAAGCGGCCGGGCCGATCGCCGGTCCGAGCCAGGCCAGCAACTCGCCGGGCGCAATCCCGGCGGCGCCGAAGTCGGCCACGACCCGCTCGATGATCCCGGCCGCCAGCCCGCGCCAGCCACCATGGGCAGCCGCGATGCGCCGGCCCCCGCGATCGCAGAACAGCAGTGGCAGGCAGTCAGCGGTCAGTACCGCCGCGACGACCCCGGCCCGGCTGCTGGCCGCGGCATCGGCGCGCGGCGGCGCCCGGCCGGCCGGCAGCTCGACCAGCGTCGCGCCATGGACCTGTTCCAGCCAGGCCGGTTCCGCCGGCAGCGCCGCGGCGGCGCGCAGCAGCCGGCGATTCTCCGCCACCGCGAGCGGATCGTCGCCGACACGATCGCCGAGGTTCAGGCTGGCGAAAGGACCACCGCTGACGCCGCCCCGCCGCGTCGTCGCGAGCGCGCGGACCGCCGGCGGCGCCGGCCAGTCCGGCAGGATCAGTTCGAGTCCTGGTCCGGCCATTGGAGGTCATCGAAGCGGCCCGGCGCGGATCCCGGTCCGGCGAGCGCCGCCAGCAGCGCGCGGAAATCGGCGGGCAGGGGCGCTGCGAACTCCAGCGGCTCACCGCTGGCCGGGTGCTGGAATCCCAGGCGGGCCGCGTGCAGGGCCTGGCGCCGAAAGCCGGTCACCGCCGACCGCAGCGCATCGCTGGCGCCGGCCGGCAGCCACGGCCGGCCGGCATAGACCGGGTCGCCGATCAGCGGGTGGCCGATGTGGGCCAGGTGCACGCGAATCTGGTGCGTCCGTCCGGTCTCCAGGCGCAGCGCGAGGAAACTGGCGCGCTCGAAACGCCGCAGCACCCGGTAATGGGTCACGGCCGGGCGGCCGTCGGAGACCACCGCCATGCGCGTGCGCTGCACCGGGTGGCGACCGACCGGGGCGTCGATTCGGCCGCCGGCGGTCACGCGGCCCTGGCAGACGGCCCGGTATTCGCGGCGGATCTCGCGGGCCTGCAGCGCCTGAACCAGCCGGGTGTGGGCTGCAAGGCTGCGGGCTACGAGCATCAGGCCGCTGGTGTCCTTGTCCAGCCGGTGCACCAGTCCGGCCCGCGGCAGGCCGGCCAGCTCCGGCCAGCGGTGCAGCAGGCCGTTGACCAGCGTGCCGGCCCGGTTGCCCGCCCCCGGATGCACGACCAGCCCGGCCGGCTTGTCGATGATCAGGCAGTGCGGGTCTTCGTGGACCACGGCCAGCGGCAGCGGCTGCGGCTGATCGGCCAGCAGCGGCTCCACTTCGGCATCGACGACGACCCGCTGGCCGGCAGCCACGCGCGTCCGCGGCGCCGGGTTCGGCGCCTGCTCCAGCCGGACCCGCCCGCCGAGGATCCAGCCCTTCAGGCGGGAACGCGAATAGTCCGGCAACAGCGCCGCCAGCGCCTGATCCAGGCGCTGGCCGTGCAGAGCGGGCGGTATCCGGACTTCGTGGCGCATGCGGCTCGGCGAGACTGCAGTCCGGCGTAGTTTATACTTGCGCGCCGGACCCGACGGGCAGATCGATGCCGAGCAGACTCCCAGTATCGCGACAACGCCGCCTGCTGCTGATGCTGGCGCTGGCCACGGCGCTCGTCGGCGGCTGCGGCGGCAACAAGAAGACCCGCGACCTGGCCGCCACGCTGGAGGAGCTCTACCAGCGCGGCCGCAAGTCGATGCGCAGCGGCAACTACCGCAATGCGATCAGTTACTACGAGGCGCTGGTCGCGCGTTTCCCGTTCAGCAACCAGGCCAAGCAGGCGCAGCTGGACCTGATCTACTGCTATTACCGCAACGGTGACGATGAGCTGGCCATCGACGCGGCAACGCAGTTCGAACGGGAGAACCCCACGCACCCACGCGTCGACTACGCGCTCTACATGCGCGGGCTGGCCCTGTTCAGCGGCGAGCGGAACCGCTTCCACAAGCTGCTGCGCATGGACCTGGCCAAGCGCCCGCCGGTCAAGGCCCGCGAGTCTTTCTCCGCCTTCGCGCAACTGGTCAAGCGCTTCCCGGACAGCATCTACGCACCGGATGCACGCCAGCGCATGATCTTCCTGCGCAACCGGCTGGCCGAACACGAGATCCATGTGGCGCGCTATTACATGCGCCGCGGCGCCTACGCAGCCGCAGTGAACCGCGCCAAGTTCGTCATGCAGAGCTACGACGGCGCGCCGGCCGTGCCCGAGGCGCTGGACATCATGGTCGAAGCCTACGACAAGCTCGGCATGCACGACCTGGCCGACAGCACCCGGCTGGTCGTGCAGGCCAATTACCCCGACCGGCCGTCGGCCCGGCCCCGCAAGAAGGACAAGGTGTTCTTCATCTTCTAGCGATGCCGGTAGCCCGAGGTGATCGGGTAGCGCCAGTCACGCCCGAAAGCCCGCCCGCTGATACGCACACCGGGTGGCGCCTGCCGTCGCTTGTACTCGTTGTGACGCACCCGGTCCACGACGCTCTCGACCACCTCGGCCGGGAATCCCAGCGCGACGATCTCGTCGACCGACAGGTCGCGCAGCATCAGCGCTTCGAGAATGCCGTCCAGCACCTCGTAGGGCGGCAGCGTGTCGCTGTCCTTCTGGCCCGGCGCCAGCTCCGCCGACGGCGGCCGGGTCAGCACGCGCTCCGGGATCACCGGGGAGACCGAGTTGCGATAGCGGGCCAGGCGGTAGACCAGGGTCTTGAAACAGTCCTTGATCGGCGCGAAGCCGCCAGCCATGTCGCCGTAGAGCGTCGCATAGCCGACAGCCATCTCGCTCTTGTTGCCGGTGGCCAGCACCATACGGCCGGTCTTGTTCGAGATCGCCATCAGCAGCATGCCGCGGCAGCGCGCCTGGATGTTTTCCTCCGTGGTATCCGGCGGCAAGCCGGCGAACAGCCCGGACAGCACGCCCAGGGTCGCGTCGACCATGGTCTCGATCGGCAGGATGCGGTAGTCGACGCCCATGGTCCTGGCCTGGGCGGCGGCGTCCTCGCGGCTGATCTCCGCGGTATAGCGAAACGGCATCATGACGGCCTGCACGCGCTCGGCGCCGAGCGCATCGACGGCGATCGCCAGCGTCAGCGCCGAGTCGATGCCACCGGACAGGCCCAGCACGACGCCGGGAAAACCGTTCTTGCGCACGTAGTCCCGCACGCCGGTGACGATGGCGGTGTAGATGCTCTCTTCCTCGCCGAGCAGCGGCGCGAGTTCGCCGGACAGCGGTTCGACCCGACCGCTCCGGCGGCGGAATCGCGCGAGGTACTGGCCCTCGACGAAAGGCGGGGCCCGCTGGCAGGTCCGGCCGTCGGCCCCTACGACGCAGCAGCCGCCGTCGAAGACCAGCTCGTCCTGTGCGCCGGCGAGGTTCTGATACACCATCGGCAGACCGGTTTCGGCGGCGCGTCGCGCCAGCACCTGCTCACGCTCGGCCTGCTTGCCGGCGCGGAACGGCGAGCCGTTGATTGAGACCACGAGCTCCGCGCCCGCCGCTGCGGCCGCGGCCACCGGCTCCGCGTGCCAGATGTCCTCGCAGATCGCCAGGCCCACCCGCCAGCCGTCGATCTCGACGATGGCCGGCTCGGTACCCGGCGTGAAATAGCGCTTCTCGTCGAAGACCAGGTAATTCGGGAGGCATTGCTTGCGGTAGTTGGCGAGCTGCTGCCGCCGCCGGAACACCACGGCCGCGTTGTAGATGTCCTGGCCGTCGTACTCGGGGTAGCCGACCATCACGGCGACATCGCCGCTGGCCTCGCGGATCGCCGCCAGCGCCTCGCTCACCTGCTTGCGCAGTCCCTTGTGGAACAGCAGGTCCTCCGGCGGATAGCCGCAGATCGCGAGTTCCGGCAACAGCAGCAACTGCGCCTGCTGGGCTTCGGCGCGCTGCATGCAGGCGAGAATCCGCTCGGTGTTGCCGGGCACGTCCCCGACCAGCACGTCGAGCTGGGCCAGCGCTATGCGGAATTCATCGG
>RFHQ01000040.1 GCA_003695765.1 Gammaproteobacteria bacterium | reverse complement strand
GCCGGAACGGGTGCTCGACATTGCCCGCGCCGGCCGCGCCGCCGGCTGCCAGGAAGCGCTGTTCACGCTCGGCGACAAGCCGGAGCTGCGCTATCGCGCTGCCCGCGACGCCCTGGCCGCCTTCGGCTGCGAACGCACGCTCGACTACCTGCAACAGGTCGCCCGCCTGGTGCTCGACGAAACCGGGCTGCTGCCGCACCTGAACCCGGGCGTGATGAGCGAGGCGGACTATCGCCTGCTGCGGCCGGTCGCGCCGTCGATGGGCATCATGCTCGAGTCGGCAGCGTCGCGCCTGGCGGAACGCGGCGGCCCGCATTTCGGCTCACCGGACAAGGATCCGCAGACGCGACTCGCAGCGATCGCCGACGCCGGGCGCGCCGGGGTCGCGCTGACCAGTGGCATCCTGATCGGCATCGGCGAAACGCGCGCGGAACGCATCGACAGCCTGATCGCGCTGCGCGAGTTGCACCGGGAGTTCGGCCACCTGCAGGAAATCATCGTGCAGAACTTCGTGCCGAAGCCCGGCACCAAGATGCACGCCACGCCCGCACCGGCGTTCGAGGAACTGCTGTGGACCATTGCGGTCGCGCGGCTTTTGTTCGGCCCGGCGATGAACATCCAGGCGCCGCCGAACCTGAACCCCGGCCGCCTGGAAGCCCTGGTCGGCGCCGGCATCAATGACTGGGGCGGCGTCTCGCCGGTGACGCCGGACCACGTCAATCCGGAATCGCCGTGGCCGCAGCTCGACGCGCTGGCGGCCGCAACGCGACGGGCCGGCAAAACCCTGGTGCCACGGCTGACCCTCTACCCGGAATACATCCACGGTGGCGAGCGTTGGCTGGACGCGGGGCTGCGGCCGGCGGTGCTGAAACTCAGCGATGCCGCTGGTTTCGCGCGCGACGACGACTGGTCCGCGGGCACCAGCGGGCACGTGCCCTATCGGGCGGAGATCCGGCGTCATCCGGTCTCGCGGGACCTGGAGGCGATTCTCTCTCGCGCGCAGAGCGGGGAGCGCCTCGCCGAACAGCAGGTCGTCCGGCTGCTGGAGACACGCGGCGATGCCCAGGCCAGCGTGCTCGCCGCGGCCGACGAACTGCGCGCGGCGACCGTCGGCGACACCGTCGCCTACGTCGTCAACCGAAACATCAATTACACCAATCTCTGCCAGTACAAGTGCCGTTTCTGCGCCTTCTCCAAGGGCAAGACCAGCGAAGACCTGCGCGGCGCGCCCTACGTGCTGGCAATGGACGAAATCGCGCGGCGCAGCCTCGAGGCCTGGCAGCGCGGCGCGACCGAGGTCTGCCTGCAGGGCGGGATTCACCCGGACTTCACCGGGCGGACCTACCTGGAGATCTGCCGGGCGATCAAGGCCGTGACGCCCGAAATGCACATCCATGCCTTCTCGCCGCTCGAAGTCACGCACGGCGCGCAGACACTGGGCATCGAGATCGCTGATTTCCTGGCGCAACTGCGCGATGCCGGTCTCGGCAGCCTGCCCGGCACGGCCGCCGAGATTCTCGACGACGAGGTCCGCGCGCTGATCTGTCCGGACAAGCTGCGAACGAACGAGTGGCTCGCGGTGCTGCGCGAGGCGCACGGCGTCGGCCTGCGGACGACCAGCACAATCATGTTCGGCCACGTCGAGCAGCCGGTGCACTGGGCGCGCCATCTGCTCGCACTGCGCGATCTGCAGGCCCAGACCGGCGGCATCACCGAACTGGTGCCGCTGCCCTTCGTGCACCGCGAAGCACCGATGTACCGGCGCGGCCAGGCGCGTCCCGGGCCGACCTGGCGCGAGACCCTGTTGCTGCACGCGGTCGCAAGGCTCGCGCTGCACCCGCTGATCCCGAACATCCAGGTCTCCTGGGTCAAGCTCGGGCGCGACGGCGTGCTCGACTGCCTCGCCGCCGGCGCGAACGATCTCGGCGGCACGCTGATGAACGAATCGATCTCGCGGGCCGCCGGCGCGAGCCACGGCCAGGAGCTGCCACCGGCGGACATGGACGCGCTGATCCGCGCGGCTGGGCGCCAACCGCGCCAGCGCACGACGCTGTATGCCGACGCGCCGGCGGAACGCGTCACGGCCGGCCGGAACCCGCCGCCTCTGACCCCGCCCGAGCAGGGCATCTACACCGACCTGCTCTACCGCCGCTCGGCCTGAAAGGAGGCCCGGCAGGACCGGCAGCCGACAATGATGCAAGGCAAGGACGGCAGTCACTGGCCGGCGCAGCTGGGCTACCACATGCCGGCCGAATGGGAGGCACACGCGGCCACCTGGCTGTCGTGGCCACACAACCGCGAGACCTGGTATGCCGGCATCGAGCGGGTCGAGGCGGCGATGATCGACTTCGCCGCGGCACTGGCCGAGTCGGAGCCGGTGTACATCAACGTGCTCGACGCCGATCACGAGGCCCACGTGCGGCGCCTGCTGGAGCGGCGCGTGCCACCCGAGCGGTTGCAGCTCTTCCGGATCCCGACGAACGACGCCTGGTGCCGCGACCATGGCGCGATCTTCGTGACCCGCCCCGCGTCGGCCGGCGAGCCCTTGCTGGCGATCGATTTCGAGTTCAATGCCTGGGGCGGGAAATATCCGCCATGGGACCTGGACGACGCGGTGCCGGCGGAGATGGCGGCCGTTCTGGGCATTCCCTGCTTCAAGGCCGGCATGGTGCTGGAGGGCGGCTCGATCGACGTCAACGGCCGGGGCGCGCTGCTGACCACCGAGCAATGCCTGTTGAACCCGAATCGCAACCCGTCGCTGGATCGCGCGGCCATCGAGGAACGCCTGGGGCTGCTGCTCGGCATCGATCAGGTCATCTGGCTCGGTAAGGGCATCGTCGGCGACGACACCGACGGGCATGTCGATGACATCACGCGCTTCGTCGCCGCCGATACCGTGGTCACGGCCATCGAAACCGACCCGCGGGACCCGAATCATGCGCCGCTGGCAGCCAACCGAGAGCGCCTCAGCAGCGTGTGCCTCGGCGACGGCCGGCCGCTCCAGGTCATCGAACTGCCGATGCCGGAACCGGTGAGCTTCCGGGGCCATCGGCTGCCGGCCAGCTACGCGAACTTCCTGATCACGAATCGGTCGGTGCTGATGCCGGCTTTCGCCCAGCCGCGGGACGAGGCCGCGCGCGAGGTGCTGGCGCACTGCTTCCCGGGGCGCGCTATAGTGCCGCTGGACAGCCGCGAGCTCGTGCTGGGACGCGGCGCCCTGCACTGCCTGAGCCAGCAGCTGCCGGCCATCGACCAGGGCTGAGCCGAGCCTTGCGGCTGCCACGGGCCGGCCTATACTGCGCGCCCTCCGGCCCGCACCCAAGGAGACCAGCAATGGCGGCGATCAAGGACTTCGTGCATCACCATTTCCGGCATTTCAACGCGGCGGCGCTGGTCGATGCCGCCGATGCCTACGGCGAGCTGCTGGACTCCGGCGGACAGATGTTCCTGGCAATGGCCGGCGCGATGAGCACCGGCGAGCTGGGGCTGTCGCTGGCCGAGATGATCCGCAGGGACAAGGTCCATGCCATCTGCTGCACCGGAGCGAACCTCGAGGAAGACGTGTTCAATCTGGTCGCGCACGATCACTATGTGCGTATCCCGCATTACCGCGATTTGACACCCGCCGACGAGGAAGCGTTGTTGGAGCGCCATCTGAACCGCGTGACCGATACCTGCATTCCGGAAGATGAGGCGATCCGGCGCATCGAAGAAGCGGTGCTGGCCGAATGGCGTGCCGCGGACCGGGCCGGCGAAAGCGCCTTTCCGCACGAGTTCCTGTACCGCATCCTGCGCAGTGGCAAACTCGAAGCACATTACGAAATCGATCCCGCCGACAGCTGGATGCTCGCGGCGGCCGAACGCGATCTGCCGATGTTCGTGCCCGGCTGGGAAGACTCCAGCCTCGGCAATGTCTTTGCAGCACACTGCATCAAGGGCGACATCCGCAACGTGCATACGGTTCGGGGAGGCATCGACTACATGATGGCACTGGCCGACTGGTACCGGGCCCGCATGGTCGACAGGTCGCCGGTCGGCTTCTTCCAGATCGGTGGCGGCATTGCCGGCGATTTCCCGATCTGCGTCGTGCCGATGCTGGAACAGGATCTGCGCCTGGACGACGTGCCGCGCTGGGCCTACTTCTGCCAGATCAGCGATTCGACGACGAGTTACGGTTCCTACTCCGGCGCCGTACCCAATGAGAAGATCACCTGGGGCAAGCTCGCCGCCGACACGCCGAAATTCATCATCGAATCGGATGCCACGATCGTCGCGCCGTTGATCTTCGGCTGCGTGCTCGACTGGTAACGGCGACACGGCAGCCGCGATGCCACCCAAATCCAGATCCGCTGCAGTCACCGCCGGCCGCTCGGCCTGGCGGATCGACGATGCGCGCGACCTGTACCAGTTGCCGGCCTGGAGCGACGGCTTTTTCGGCATCAACGAAGCCGGGCATGTCTGCGTGACGCCGCTGGAAGACCAGGGGCTCGCTATCGACATCCTGCACGTCGTCGAGGAGGCCCGCCGTCGCGGCATTGCCCTGCCGCTCCTGATCCGCTTTCAGGACATCCTGCGGACGCGGGTCCGCCGCCTGTACCGCGCCTTCCGGAACGCGATCGAGGAGTCGGGCTATGGGAACGTCTATCGCGGCGTCTACCCGGTGAAGGTCAACCAGCTCGAGGAAGTCGTGGCCGAAGTGCTCGAGGCCGGCGGCGAATTCGGCATTGGCCTCGAATCCGGTTCCAAGGCGGAGCTGATCGCCACACTGCCCTACCTGCGCGACGACGAGACGCTGCTGATCTGTAACGGCGTCAAGGATCACTCCATGCTGCGGCTGATCCTGCAGGCACAACGACTGGGCCGCAATGCCTTGCCGGTGATCGAGAAATCTTCCGAGTTCCGGCAACTGCTCGCGGTCGCGGCCGAACTCGACATCGAACCGCGCCTGGGCGTCCGGGTGCGGCTCGCGACCTCGGGCGCGGGCCGCTGGGCGGAATCCGGCGGCTACCGCTCGAAATTCGGCGTGTCGATCCCGGAGCTGCTCGACATCGTCGACGAACTCGAGCAACGGGGACAGACCGACGCACTGCAGCTCCTGCATTTCCACCTCGGCAGCCAGATCGAAGACATCCAGGTGCTGAAACAGGCAACCAAGGAAGTGACCCAAGTCTACGCGCGGCTGCTGCAACGAGGACTGGGGCTGCGCTATCTCGACGTCGGCGGCGGGCTCGGCGTCAGTTACGACGCCGGCGGCAGCCCCGACAGTATCAACTACAGCCTGCAGGAATACGCCGACGCCGTCGTCTATTCGGTGCAGGACGTCTGCGCTGCGCAGGCGGTGCCGGAACCGGTGCTGGTCTCGGAGAGCGGCCGTGCGATCACCGCGCACCACTCGGTGCTGGTCGTCGAGGCGCTCGGCGCCTATGAACGCGAAGTGCTGCCACCCGATTTCCAACCGCCAGCGCAAGCACCGCCGGTGGTCGCCGGCCTGGTGGAATGCCGTGCCGAACTGCTAGCCGCTACCGCCGGCGAGCTGAGTCTGAGCGACCTCGCGGCGATCTGCCACGATGTCGAGGAAGCCCGGCGCGAAGCCAACATGCTGTTCGGCCTGGGCCACCTGCCGCTGGAGGAACTCGGGCTCGTCGACCGGCTGTACTGGAGCTGTTGCGACATGCTGCTGGCTGCGTTCCGTCGGCAGGACCCGGATCCGCAGCCGAAAGAAATGCAGGCGCTGGAGGAAAGCCTGGTCGATCGCTACCTGTGCAATTTCTCGGTCTTCCAGTCGATGCTGGATCACTGGGCGATCGAGCAGCGCTTCCCGGTCATGCCGCTGGCCAGGCTCGACGAGCCACCGACGCGGCGCGCGATGATCGTCGACCTGACCTGTGACTCCGACGGCAAAATCCACCGCTACGTATCGGCCAACCCGGATACCAGCTACCTGGCGCTACACCCGCTGCGCCCTGCCGAGCCCTACTACCTCGGCGTCTTCCTGATGGGCGCCTACCAGGACATCATGGGCGACGCGCACAATCTCTTCGGCAGGGTTCCGGAGGTGCATGTCTACGCGAGCGCCGACGAAACCGACAACTACTGGATCGAGACCGTGCTGCCCGGCGATTCCGTCGAAGACATCCTCGCGGAAGTGCAGTACTTCCGGCAGAACCTGCAGCGGCGCATGAATGAAATCGTGCGGGAGAAGATCTCCGCCGGCATGCTCCGGCCCACGGCCGGCATGGAGATCGTCAACGATTACGTCCGGTGCTTTGGGCAGACGACGTACTGCCAGACCGACTGAACGCCTTCTCGGTGGCAAGCGCCGGTCGGCCGCCGGTGCGGGCAGTTACAGCGATGTTCCGGCCGCATCGGGCTGCTGCTCAGGCTCGTGGCGGACGACGCGGCGATCGGCATGTCAGTGGCAATGTGGGCAAACTGGCGCGCAACGAAGACCCGTCAGACCGCGCCGGTCGGGGGAAGCCCGGCACTGCGACACTTCCTCGCCTCATGGCTCGGTCGCTGCGCTCCCTGCGCTTTACTTCGGCTCAGGAAGTTCGCAGCGCCGGGCCGGTGGGTCCGGTGCCGG
>RFHQ01000039.1 GCA_003695765.1 Gammaproteobacteria bacterium | reverse complement strand
CCCTTGCGGTCCAGGCGCCGGTCGATGCGATCACCCTTGCGGTCCAGGCGGCGGTCGATGCGGTCGCCCTTGCGATCGAGGCGTTCGGCGGCCTTGTCGTGGCCGGCGGCTGCGGCTTTGTCAGCCGCCTTGTCGAGCCGCGCGTTGATGCGGTCGCCCTTGCGATCCAGGCGCTCGTCGATGCGGTCGCCCTTGCGGTCCAGGCGGGCATCGATGCGGTCGCCCTTCTCGTCCAGCCGCTGCTCGACGCGATCGCCCTTCTTGTCCAGCCGCGCTTCGACGCGATCGCCGAAATCGGCGAAGGCCGGGCCGGCCGCCAGCAGGCTGCTGATCCCCACAATCCACAGAATCCGGTTCATTGTCTGCTCCCAGTGAAAGTGACGTTCAGGACAGACAACGCGGCCGGGCGCTGGCGGTTGACAGCTGTTCGCTCTGCGCCGGAACCGGCTCGAACCAGTCCGCGAGGCCAGCGGGCCGCGGGCACCGCCATCCCGCTGAACAGTTAGAATAGGGCTTCCCGGATTATGTCCCGTCGATGAACCAGTCGCCTCCCCTGCCGAAGGAGCGCCGTGCGCGCCTGATGAAAGCCGCCAGCTACGCGTCGCTGGCGACCGCGGTGTCGCTCGCGCTGCTGAAAGCCTGGGCCTGGCTGGAGACGGACTCCGTCTCGCTGCTTGGCTCGCTGGCCGATTCCTTGCTCGATCTCGTTGCCTCGCTGCTGACCTTCTGGGCGGTCCGCTTCTCGCTGGAGCCGGCCGACGCCGAGCACCGCTTCGGACACGGCAAGTCCGAGGGCCTCGCCGCCCTCGTCCAGGCGATGATCATCAGCGGCTCCGGCCTGTACGTCTGCGCCGAGGCAATCGATCGTCTCGTCCATCCGCGGGCGATCGCCTCGCCGGAACTGGGCATCGCCGTCATGGTCGCCGCGACGGCCGCGACCGTGCTGCTGGTCCTGTTCCAGCTCTACGTGGGCCGGCGCACCGGCTCGGTGGCGATCTCGGCCGATGCGATGCACTACCAGACCGACATCGCAGTCAACATCGGCGTCGGTCTGGCGATCTTTCTCAGCGCCGCCAGCGGCTGGCGGCTGCTCGACCCGATCGTCGGCCTGGTCGTCGCCGCATACATCCTGTTCGGCGCACTGGGCATCATCCGCTCGGCGCTGGAAATCCTGCTGGACCGGGAGATCCCCGAGGAAGACCGGGCGACGATGCGCCGGATCGCGCTGGCGCATCCGGAGGTCTACGGCATGCACGACATGAAGACCCGTTTCGGCGGCTCGCATTACATCGTGCAGTTTCACCTGGAGCTGATGCCGCATATCACGCTGTGGCGCAGCCATGAGATCCTCGACGAGGTGGAAGCCGCCATACGCGAGCGCTACCCTGATGTGGAAATCATCATTCATGCCGACCCGATCGGCTTTCCCGAGCGGCAGGACTTCAAGCGCTAGGGGCGACGATGGCGCGGCGCAGCGCGGCCAGCGCCCGCGATCGCGGCCCCCGGTGGGGAACTTGCGGGCCCTCGCGGCGCTCAATTACAGTCACAGGCCACCCAGCGACGGGACCGACATGGCTGCCGACCGGTCAAGTTTGCTGCAGCAGGTCGCCGTGCTCGGCGCGGCGCTGCTCGCCACCGCCTGCTCCTCCTCGGTCGTGGTGCCGGCGGACTTCCCGCAACCGGTGATCGAGCCGGTGCCACTGACCATCGGCCTGCGCTACCTGCCGGAATTCACCGGCTACGAATACGCCGAGGAACTGCCCAACGATTTCGATTGGCGATTCGACATCGGCGCGGCGAACCGGGCGCTGTTCGACACCGTGTTCGGGCAGATGTTCGAGCGCAGCGTCGCGCTGGACGCCACGGCACCGGTGCCACCCGATGTCGACCTGGTCGTCGTGCCGACGGTCGACGCGTTGGAATTTTCGCTGCCGCGCCAGTCCGGTGACGATCAGTACGCGGTCTGGATCCGCTACCGGCTCGAGGTGCAGAAGCCGGACGGGGACCTCGTGACCGAGTGGCCGATCGCGGCCTACGGCCAGGCCGATGCCCGGCGCTTCGGCCGCGCCGCGTCGATGACGGCCGCGACCCGCCGGGCGATGCGCGACGCGGCGGCCCAGATCGCTGCCGGACTGGCCGACAAGGCCCAGATCGAATCCATCCTGGCCGCCGGCGGTGCCGATGCTGCGGCCGCCGGGATCGCCAAGGTGAACCGCCAGGCGGAACCGGCGGCCGAAAAGGCGCCCGCAAACGACGAAGCCAGCGACGAGGAGGACAACGATGCGTCGTAGCGCGATCGCCGCCGCCGTGGCCTCATGCCTGCTGCTCGGGGCCTGCATGACCACGCGGGTCGAGGAATCCAAGAGCGCAGCGACGGGGCTGCGCGACGGCGAGGCGATCGTCATCATCGAAACCAGCTACCACTTTGGCAACGACACCGAGGACAGCTTCGTCGACTGCGTTTCCAAGGCCGTGCAAAAAGGTCGCAACCGGCTGCGCGTGTATCCGGACGAGGCTTTCGTCGATGACCTGTTCCCCTGGTTCGAGCCACGCTTCATGCCCAAGGGGCCCGACGCCCTGCCCGAGCTGCTCGCGAAACCAGGTGTCGCCGAGAAGATCCGCGCCAATGGCATTCGCTACATCGTCTGGCTGAACGGCGATACCGAGCGGACCAACAGCGGCGGCAGCCTGTCCTGCGCCGTCGGACCCGGTGGCGGCGGCTGCTTCGGCTTCGCCTGGTGGGAAAACGATTCCACCTACGAGGCCTCGATCTGGGACATCGAGGACAGCGAGTCCGCCGGCGAGGTCAGCGCCGCGGTCCGCGGCACCTCGATGATCCCCGCGGTGATCGTGCCGCTGCCGCTGATCGCGCGGACGCAGTCCGCCGCCTGCAAGGGGCTGGCGCGCGAACTGCAGGCGTTCATCGCCGGCGAGGACGCCTCCTGAAGGTCCGGCGCGCAGCAGGAGCCGGCTGGCGCAACCGGCACCGGCCGGGACCGCTGGCCTGCCTGTTGGCCTGCCTGTGGCTGCTCGCGCCGGCCGCAGGAGCAGCCGATGCGCCGCAGCAGCTCTATGGCCTCGACTTTCATCTACGGCTGGACGCAGGCCAGAGCCGCGCCGCGGCCAGCATCCGCCTCACGCAGAGTCAGCCGCTGTTGAAGTCCCTGCGCCTGCACGCGCCGGCCGATCGCTATCGCGAATTCAGCGGCGACGGCCGGATCCGCCGGGACGGCGAGTGGCTCGCCTGGGAGCCGCCGGCCGATGGCGGCGAACTGCGTTACCGCGTCGAGCTTGCCCACCGGCGGGCGGGCGGCGGATTCGATGCCTGGGTGGACCGCGATTGGGCGATCCTGCGCGGCGAGGATGCCTTCCCACCGGCGGCCAGCCGCACGCGCGCCGGCGCGCGCTCCACCAGCCGCCTGCTCTTGACCCTGCCCGCCGGCTGGCGCGCCGAAACCGCCTACCCGCGCGCCGCGCAAGGCTGGGAGATCGATAATCCGGGGCGGCGACTGCAACAGCCGCTCGGCTGGATCGCCGCCGGCGAACTGGGGATTCGCCGCGACGTGGTCGAAGGGTTTCGCATCGCCGTGGCCGCACCGCGCGGCCACGGCGTCCAGCGTATCGGCATGCTGGCCCTGCTGCGCTGGAGCCTGCCGACGCTGGCGGCACGGCTCGAACTCGCGCCGCGGCGGCTGCTGATCGTCAGTGCCGGGGATCCGATGTGGCACGGCGGCCTGTCCGGGCCGGGATCGCTGTTCATCCATGCCGGCCGCCCACTGCTCAGCGAAAACGGCAGCAGCACGCTCTTGCACGAACTCGCGCACGTGCTGGCGCCGGTTTCGGCCGCGGCGACTGCCGACTGGATCGACGAAGGT
>RFHQ01000204.1 GCA_003695765.1 Gammaproteobacteria bacterium | reverse complement strand
CCGGACGTCAAGGTCAGCTTCAAGGACATGGCCTCGATTCTCTACACCTCGGGCACGACCGGCGTGTCCAAGGGCGTGGAGATGAGCCACCACTACTGGTACGCGATCTGGGCCGAGTCGGTGAAGTACTCGCGCTATACCGAGGACGATGTGCTGTACACCGGCCTGCCGTTCTTCCATGGCAACGCCCAGGGCATCACGGTCGGCCCGGCGATCCTGGCCGATGCGAAGGCCGTGATCGTCGAGCGCTTCTCGGCCAGCCGGCTCTGGGACGATTGCCGGCGCTGGGAGTGCACCGAGGCGAATTACATCGGCGGCATCATCCCGATCCTGCTGAAACAGGAGCCGCGCGAGGACGACGCCGACAACCCGGTGCGGCTGATGGTCGGTGCGGCGGCGCCGGAGGACGAGTGGAACGCCTTCCAGAAGCGTTTCAACACCAAGATCCTCGAGGTCTATGGCATGACGGAGTGCTACGTCTGCCTGGCCAGCCCCTACGACGAGCCGCGCGCCGGTTCCTGCGGCAAGCCGATCACCGGCTGGGAGGTCCGCATCGTCGACGATGACGACAACGAGTGCGAGCCGGGGCGCCTGGGCGAGTTCATCTGCCGCTCGAACCGGATGTGGGTCGGCACGACCGGCTATTACAAGAAGCCGGAGGCCACGCTGGAGCTGTGGCAGAACATGTGGATCCACACCGGCGACCTGGGCCGGATGGACGAAGACGGCTATTTCTACTTCGTAGACCGCAAGAAGCAGGCGATCCGCCGGCGCGGCGAGAACATCTCGTCCTTCGAGGTCGAGTCGGTCATCAGCTCGCACGAGGCGGTGCTGGAATCCTGCGTCGTCGGCGTACCGTCCGAAGTCGGCGAGGAAGAGGTCAAGGCTGTGGTCGTGCTGAAACCCGGCATGTCGGTCACCGAGGAAGAACTGATCCGCTGGTGCGAGCCACGGCTGGCATATTTCGCGATCCCTCGCTACATCGCGATCCGCGACAGCCTGCCGAAGACGCCGAGCGAGCGGGTCGAGAAGTTCAAGCTCAAGGAGGAGGGCATCACGCCCGACTGCTGGGACCGCGAGGCCGCCGGCATCGAGCTGAAACGCTGACGCGGGGTGGGGCCGGAGCGGCTGATGGGCAAGCGCAAGGACAGGCTGACACGCCGGCGCCTGCTGGCCGGCGCGGCCGGGGCCACGGCCGCCGGCCTGTCGCTGGGCGCCTGCACCAGCCGGGGCGACCGCCACTGGGACCTGGAGAGCGATGTCGTCGTGGTCGGCAGCGGGGTCGGCGCCTGTACTGCGGCGCTGATCGCGAGCCGCAACGGCAACGGCGTGCGCATGCTGGAGAAGGCCGCCGAGCCGGGTGGGACGACCGCGAAATCCGCCGGGGTCCTGTGGATCCCGAACAACTTCACGCTGCGGGAGCGCGGCATCGCCGACGAACGCGATGCCTGTATCCGCTACATGGCGCGGTTTTCCTATCCCGATCGTTATGCACCGGGCGCGCCCGGTCTGGGCCTGGCGCGGGACGAGCTGGCCCTGCTGGAAGCCTTCTACGACAACGCCGCGCCGGCGACCGAAGCCTTGATGGACATGGGTGCGCTGCGGCTCGCCGAGTGGCGGATGTTCCAGCTCGATCGGCCGGCCACCGACTACCTGGACGACGTGCCGGAAAACAAGGTGCCTGCCGGACGCGCGCTGGCACCGGTCGCCGCCGACGGCACGATCGGCCTCGGCGATGAGCTGATCCGGCAATTGACCGAGGCGCTGTCCGGACGCGGTGTCGAGATGCACCTGGGCCACCGGGTCACGACCCTGGTGCAGGACGAGCAGGGGCGGGTGCTCGGAGTCGAGGCCGCGACGGACGGCGGGACGGTCAGCGTGCGCGCGCGGCGCGCAACGGTTTTTGCCACCGGCGGCTACGCACACAACCTGAGCCTGGTGCGCCGGCATCAGCCGGCCTACCTCTATGGCTCCTGCGCGAAAGAGGTCTCCACCGGTGACTTCATCGCGATCGCCGGGGCGGCCGGCGCAGCCATGGGCGATCTGTCCGGCGCCTGGCGCACCCAGATCGTGCTCGACGAGGCACTGGTCAGCCGTTATCTCGCCCAGGGCGTGTTCTACCCGCCGGGCGATTCGATGATCCAGGTCAACCGCTACGGGCGGCGGGCGGTCGACGAAAACCGCAATTACAACGACCGTACCGAGGTTCACGCCGTCTACGACCCGACCGAAGCCGAGTACCCGAACCAGCTAATGTTCATGATCTATGACCAGCGGACGGCCGAGACCTTCGCCGGCGTCTATCCGCTGCCGGAGAAGCCGGACGGCGGCGTCCACGTGATCCGCGGCGACACGCTGGCCGGGCTGGGCGAGGCGCTGGACCGGCGGCTGGCGGAGATCGAGAACGAGACCGGGGGGCTGCGGCTGGCGGCCGATTTCGCCCGCAATCTCGAGGCGACGGTCCAGCGTTTCAACGGTTTCGCGGTCGCCGGCCGGGACGCCGATTTCGACCGCGGCGGGGCCGCCTACGACAGCGAATGGCACGCGGTTTTCTCGCCGCGGCGACCCGACAGCCCCTGGCCGCCCAACCCCTATCCCAGCGTCACGATGCACCCGTTCCGCGACGAGGGTCCGTATTACGCGATCATCCTGGCCGCCGGCGCGCTGGACACCAACGGTGGCCCGCTGATCGATGCCGGCGCCCGGGTGCTGAACGGGCAGGGCCTGCCGATCCCGGGCCTCTATGGCGCCGGCAACTGCATCGCCAGCCCGTCGCGTGATGCTTACTATGGCGCGGGCCACACGCTGGCGATGTCGCTGACTTTTGCTTATATCGCGGCCAACAGCCTGCAGGCGGACACCGCCGTGGACGGTGGCTGAACATGGCGGCCCGGCCCGACATGGAACTGGCCGAGCGCATCGACCGCCTGGAGAGCCGCTTCGCGCTGCGTGACCTGGTCAGCGACTACTGCCACGGTTTCGATCGCCGCGACTGGCCGCGTTTCGATGCGATCTGGCACGAGGACGCGATCTGGGAGATCGGCCCGCCCTTCGGTACCTATCAGGGACGCGCAGCCATCGGCGAGGCAGCCCGCATGATTGCCAGCGAGGTCTGGCGGGAAACGCATCACCTGACCAGCAATCTGCGCGTCGACTTCGAGACAGCCGACCGGGCGCGCGGCCTGTGCAATGTCGATTGCATGGGCGCGACACTGGACGATGTCGTGCAGATGATCAGCGCGACCTATGAAGATGAATTCGAGCGGCGGGCCGGCAGCTGGCGTATCGCCCATCGGGTGGTGACGATCCATTATTTCAATCCCATTCCGGGCGCCAGCATGACGCCGCCGGCAGCCGCAGGCTGACCCCGGGATCAGCGGCCCGTCGCGGCCGTTCAGACAGAAAGGAACGAGCACATGAGTACGCAAAAGATGCTGGCCGGCAAGGTGATCGTGGTCACCGGCGCCGGTCGGGGCATCGGCCGCGCGATCGCTATCCAGCTTGCCGCTGAGGGCGCCAGCGTGGTCGTCAATGATCTGGGCGCGAGTCCGTCCGGTGAGGGCGCAGATGCGACGCCGGCCGAGGAGGTCGTGGCCGAGATCCGCGAACGCGGCGGCCAGGCGATCGCCAATACGCTCAGCGTGGCCGAGTGGGACAACGCGCACGAGATCATCGCCGAGGCGATCCGGGAATTCGGCCGCATCGACGGCGTAGTCAACAATGCCGGCATCCTGCGGGACACGATCTTCCACAAGATGACCGAGGAGCAGTTCGATATCGTCCTGCAGGTTCACCTGAAGGGCTCTTTCAACATGAGCCGGGCCTGTGCGCCGCATTTTCGCGAGCAGCAGAGCGGGTGCCTCGTGCACATGACCTCGACCTCAGCGCTGATCGGCAATCTCGGTCAGGCCAATTACATGGCCGCGAAACTGGGCATCGTCGGCCTGTCGAAATCGATCGCGCTGGACATGGCCCGTTACAGGGTGCGCTCCAACTGCATTTCCCCGTTTGCCTGGAGCCGCTTGTTTGGCAAGGTGCCCACGGATACGCCCGAGCAGCAGGCCCGGGTGGAGAAGATCAAGCAGATGACGCCGGAAAAGATCGCGCCGCTGGCAGCGGCCCTGTTCTCCGACGCAGCGGCCGACATCAGCGGGCAGATCTTCGCGGTGCGCAACAACGAGATCTTCCTGATGAGCCAGCCCCGGCCCATCCGTTCGGCGCACACGGCCGAGGGCTGGACACCGGAGTCGGTCTGCGAGCGGGTGTTCCCGGCCTTCCGGCCATCGATGTATCCGCTGGACGTGACCGCGAACGTCTTCAGCTGGGATCCGGTGTAAGGCAGCAATGGCTTTCAGCCGGGAAAAACTGCTGAACTGGCCCTTCGACGAGGTGCTGCAGAGCTATACGCAGCGGGATAGCATGCTGTATGCGCTCAGTCTCGGCCTCGGCAGCGAGCCGACCAACCCGCAACACCTGCGCTACGTCTACGAGCGGGATCTTGAGACTTTCCCGACCATGGCCGTCGTTCTCGGGCACCCGGGCCCCTGGATGAGCGACCCGGAGACCGGGATCGACATGCTCCGCGTGCTGCATGGCGAGCAGCATCTCGAACTGCATCGGCCGCTGCCGCCGGCTGGGGAGCTGCGCGCGGTGAACCGTGTGACCCAGGTGCTGGACAAAGGCGCCGGGAAGGGGGCACTGATCACGATCGAGCGGCGGCTGTTCGATGCCGCCGGCGGCGGCGATGCGCCGTACAGCACCCAGCAGGCGGTGATCTTCGCCCGCGGCAATGGCGGTTTCGGCGGGCCGTCCGGGCCGTCACGCCCGCCGCAGCCGCTGCCCGACCGTGAACCGGATACCACGGTCGATATCGCGACCTTGCCGCAATCGGCCTTGCTGTATCGGTTGAACGGCGACTACAACCCGCTGCACGCGGATCCGGAAATCGCCGCGCGGGCCGGTTTTCCGGCGCCGATCCTGCATGGTCTCGCGAGTTTCGGCATCGCCGCCCGGGCCGTGCTCGAGGCAACCGGCTGGCCGGCGGCGGGACGGCTTGCAGCGATCGGACTGCGGTTCTCGGCGCCCGTGTTCCCGGGCGAGACGATCCGCACGGAGCTCTGGCGCGAAGCGCAGGGTTTCAGCTTCCGCGCCCGGGTCGTCGCGCGCGACGCCGTAGTGCTGAACAATGGTTATGCGCGACTGCAGGCGAACTGAGCCGCATTCAGCGGGCGGGCAGCAGGATCTCGATCCGCCCGTCGGCGATGCGCAGCGGATAGCTGCGAATCGGTCGGCTCGCCGGCTTGCCGGTGGCGCTGCCGTCGCGGACGTCGAAGGAGCCGCCGTGCAGCGGGCAGATGATGCGGCAGCCACGCAGCCGGCCGCCGGACAGTGCCGCAAGCCCATGCGAGCAGCGATTCTCGATCGCGTAGAAACCCTCTTTCGTGTGGCAGAGCAGGATGTCATGCCCGTCGATCTCGAACCAGGCCAGCTTGCCGGGTTTCACGGCATCGACCTCGGCCAGGAATTGAAAATTTTCAGCGTCGCTCAACGGCGGTTCTCCGGTCCGCGAGGCGGCGATGTTAGCATCGCATAACGAGGAGCGTCATATGGCCAAGATCACGTTCATCGCCTGGATGACAGTCAAGGAAGGCCGCGAGCAGGAATTCACGGACCTGGCCCGCCGGCTGCAGGAACAGGTGCGCGCGAACGAACCGGGGACCGTCTACTACGAGTTCTTCCGCCTGCGCGAACCACGGCGTTACGCGGTGCTCGAATCCTTTGCCGACGAGGCGGCGGAAGAGGCGCACATGAACTCGGCCTGGCTCGCCGAGATCGCCCCACCTTTGCTGGACTGCCTGGAGGGCGATCCGCCTTACGTGCGCCAGTACCTGGATCCGCTGGATTGATCACGGAGGCAGCGATGAGCCAGGAAACGCTCGCAAACCCGATCCGGGTCACGACCCT
>RFHQ01000203.1 GCA_003695765.1 Gammaproteobacteria bacterium | reverse complement strand
TGGGAAGCACGGATCGCCGAGCTCGGTGAAGGCGAGCGCGAGAATGTCGATGCCGCCACGGCTCTCGATGAGGCCCGCGCCGCCATCCCGCCGTTGACCGAACACTGTGCCGAGCCGGCGGCACTCGGGCTCGCGGCCGGCGAGCGGGTCGAGGTCACCGCCGACGACTTTTCCGATCGGGGAGTGGTGCGCGGCCGGCTGCTGCAGCTCGACCCGTGGCGCATCAGCCTGCATCGCGAGACCAAACGGCTGGGCGACATCGTCGTGCACTTCCCGCGGCTCGGGTACCGGCTGCGGATGGCCAGTGGCGATGCCGCTGGGCAGTGAGACAGGTTTTGAATATCATTCAGGATTCGGCAGGCGACTGATTTCACGATGGACTTCCGGCTCAGCGAGGAACAGGAACAACTGCGCGACGCGGCCCGCCGCTTCGCGCGCGAGCGCCTGCCGGCCGTCGCCGAGGAGCTGGAGGCGCGCAACGAGGCCGTACCGCGCGAGTTGCTCCGCGAATACGCCGAGCTCGGCTTCCTCGGCGTCAACGTGCCGGAAGCGCTCGGTGGCCTGGGCCTCGGCAATCTCGAGGCGCTGCTGGTACTCGAGGAGTTCGCGCGCATCTCCTCGGCGGTCGCCTTCCCGGTGTTCGAGTCCAGCGTCGGGCCGGTGCGCGCAATCGAGCGCTTCGCCTCTCCGGAACTGGCCCAGGCCGTCGTGCCGGCGGTCTGCCGCGGCGAGAAGGTGGTCGCCGTCGCCATGTCGGAGCCGCAGGCCGGCTCGGCGCTGACCGATCTCGCGACGCGTGCCGTGATCGACGGCGACGAGATCGTCATCAACGGCAGCAAGCGCTGGTGCTCCGGCGGCGGGCATGCCGACGGCTATGTCGTCTATTGCCGCTTGTCCGACGACCCCGGCGCCCGCGGCATCGGCGCCGTCTACGTGGAGAAGGACACGCCCGGCCTGAGTTTCGGCCCTCCGGAACAGCTGATGGGTTTCCGCGGCATCCCGTCGTCCGACCTGTTCTTCGACAATGTGCGTATCCCGGTGGGCCACCTGATCGTGCCGGCCGGCGGCTTCGGCAAGCTGATGGCGGCCTTCGACCTGGAACGCTGTGGCAATGCGACCATGGCCATGGCCCAGGCGGCCGCGGCGCTGGAAGACGTGCTCGAATACGTGCAGGAGCGTGAACAGTTCGGCAAACCGATCGTCGAATTCCAGGCCGTGCAACTCAAGCTCGCCGAGATGCAGATGCAGGTGGACGGTGCGCGGTTGTTGATCTACCGGGCCGCCTGCAATGCGCAGGACGGGCTGCCGAGCATCCTCGATTCCTCGGTGGCCAAGTGCTATGCGAACGAGATCGCGCGCACGGTCACCGGTCATGCCGTGCAGCTGATGGGTGGCTACGGCTACTCGCGGGAATACCCGATGGAGCGACGCCTGCGCGATGCCTGGGGCTGGGGTATCGCCGGCGGTGCGATCGACATCCAGAAGGTCAACATCGCCGCGGCGATGGTCGGGCGGCGTTTCGACCAGCGCCGCTGATCAGGCGTCCAGCCGGTAGACCCGCACCGCGGTATCGTGAAACAGCGCCGCCCGGTCTTCCGCCGACAGACCGGCGGTGATGCGCTTGAAGGCGTTCCATAAGGTGACATAGGAGCAGGCCGTGCTGTCGATCGGGAAATTGCTTTCGAACAGGCAGCGCTGCGGCCCGAAAGTCTCGATGCAGAAGCGGTACCAGGGCCCGAGTGCGTCGGCCAGTTCCTCCGAGTCCGGTGGCGTCGCGCGCTTGTGCCAGCCGAAGCCGGCCAGCGGCATGGTCAGGCCGCCGAGTTTCACGCAGACATTTGGACAAGTGGCCAGTTCGCGCATCGCAGCCTGCCAGGCGGCGAAGACTTCGTCGCGGCGCCCGGCATAGGGACCGATGCCCAGCGGCCCGCCGACATGGTTCAGCACGATCACGAGTTCCGGCAGCGCCTGTGCCAGCGCCGTCACTTCGGGGATCTGCGGATGGTAGACCCAGGCGTCGAAACTCAGACCCCTGGTGATCAGGCAGCGCAGCCCGGCGCGGAACTGCGGATCGGCCAGCAGTCCCGGCGGCGGCTCGGTCTGGGCGTTGCGCACCTGCTCGCTGGCATCCCAGGCGGTCATGTAACGCAGGCCGCGCACGCGTTCGCTGGCCGCGAGATGCGCGTCCAGCACCGGCTCTACGGCTTCACCGAGACGCAAGTCGGCAAACGCGACGATGCCGGCCGCGATGCGGATGCCGTTCACAGGCTCGGCGGTGCAGGCGGCGACGAACTCGGTCTCGCCGACCGGCCGCAGTTCATCCGGTCCGCTGTCCCGCCAGCCATGGCGGCATTCGACATGCACGCTGCTGAGCACCCGGTGCCCGCCGGTGGCTTCGGCGAATCGTTCGGGCAACCACGGGTTCTGCGCGTAGGTCCACAGGTGGTGGTGGCCATCACAGATCGGCAGCAGCGGATCGATGATTGGCTCTTCGGGCCGTGCTTCGCTCATGTTCGGGCTCAGTTGTGCAGACTCTGCGCAGCAGACAGGGGCTAGGATACATGGCGATGGAAGGACTGCCGAACAGGCCGCTGGCGGGGCAGGTGGCGCTGATCACCGGCGCCAGCCAGGGAATCGGGGCAGCCGTCGCGCGGTGCTTCGCGCAGGCTGGTGCCCGCCTGGTCCTGAATGCGCGCAATGAACAGCGGCTCGCGACCGTGGCGGCGGACATCGCCGGGGCCGGCGGCGAGGTGCGGACCCTGGCCGCCGACATCGCGGCCGCGGATTCGGCGCCGGCTCTCGCCGCGCTGGCGGAGCAGGCCTTCGGCGGCCTGCAGATCCTCGTGCACAACGCCGGCATCTTTCCGTACCAGCCGCTGGCGGAGATGGCCTTTGCCGACTGGCAGCGGGTACTCGACGTCAATCTCAACAGCGCGTTCCGCCTGTTGAGCGCCTGCCTGCCGCTGTTACGGCGGAACCCGGCCAGTCGGGTGATCTTCGTGTCATCGGTGCAGGGCAACCGTGTCGCGGTGCCCGGCTGCGCGCACTACGCTGCATCCAAAGCCGGATTGAACGGCCTGATGCGGGCGGCGGCGCTGGAACTGGCGGCCGATGGCATCACGGTGAACTGCGTCGAGCCCGGCCTCGTGCGCACGCCCGGTGTCGAGGACGCATTGTCCGCGCGCCGGCGGGCCGCGATGGCGGCCGAGGTGCCGCTGGGGCGCTGGGCCGAAGCCGACGAAGTCGCGCAGGCGGTCTTGTATCTCGCGAGCCCGCAGGCCGGCTACGTGACCGGGCACAGCCTCGTAATCGACGGCGGGGCCTTGCTGCCGTTGGGCGGGGTCACGAGCTCATGACCCCGCTGCGTGAGCCCAGCCACGGCTGCTCAGCAGAGGGCGGCCGGACGTGATCGACAAGCGCGTCACGCTCGCCGAAGCCGCGGCGCTGGTCGGGGATGGCGACGTCGTTGCGCTGCAGAGCATGG
>RFHQ01000202.1 GCA_003695765.1 Gammaproteobacteria bacterium | reverse complement strand
GTGGCAGGGACTGCGCCGCCAGCCCGCTTGTCATACGGCCGACCCGGACACGCTGGCCGAGGTCAGCGCACTGGTCAGCCGAAGAGTCATCGAGTTCGTAGCCCCCGCCAGCCATCACTGAACTGCTTGCCCGGCCGCGGCCGCGGCCCTAGGCTGCGGGCTGCCTCGCAACAGGTGATCGATCGACGCCATGGCATTCCAGGGCCTGGACAGCGCTGAAGCGCGCGCCCGTCTGGCGCGGCATGGTCCGAACGCGCTGCCGGCGCCGGCAGGGCCCGCCTGGTGGCAACGCCTGCTGCAGCAGTTCGCCAGCCCGATCATCTATATCCTGCTGTTCGCGTTGGCCTTCGACCTACTGACCCGGCTGCTGGACGGCGCCCGCGGCTGGCCCTTCGAATCGCTGGCCATCGGCCTGATCCTGCTGCTGAACGCGGCGATGGGCATGTGGCAGGAATACCGCGCCGAGGACTCGCTGGCCCGGCTGAGGGAACTCTCGGCGCCGCGCTGCTGCGTCTGGCGGGACGGGCGGCTGGTCGAAATCCCGGCCGAGGAAGTCGTGCCTGGCGACCTGCTGCGACTGGACGCCGGCGAACGCGTCCCGGCCGATGGCCGGGTGCTGGAACAGCACGGCCTGATCCTCGACGAGTCGATCCTGACCGGCGAGTCGCTGCCACAGGCGCGGCACGACGGTGCCGAGGTCTTCGCGGGCACGCTCGTCGTGCGCGGGCGGGCGCGGATCGAAGTCACGCGCACTGGTCCGGCGTCCGCGATGGGCCGGATCGCCGGCATGCTCGGCAGCCTGCGGGGCGAAGTCACGCCACTGGAACGCCGCCTGCAACGTTTCGGTCACCGTGTTGCCCGCTGGATCGCGCTGGCCGCGGTCGTGCTCACTGTGGCGGGCACCGCGATCGAAGGCCCGGGCAGCCTGCCGGATATGGTGCTGTTCGCCGTGGCCGTTGCGGTGGCCGCGGTGCCGGAAGGCCTGCCGGCCGTTGTCACGCTGACTCTGGCACTCGGCACCGAGCGGATGGCTCGCCGGGCCGCCGTGGTCCGGCGCCTGGCCGCGGTCGAGGCCCTGGGTTCGGTTACCGTCATCGCCACCGACAAGACCGGCACACTGACGGAGAACGCACTCACCGTGCGCTCGCTGGAATCCCCTGACGAAGCCGCAGCGTTGCGGGCGATGGTGCTGGCCTCCGAAGCCGAGGCCGACGGCAGCGCCGGGGATCCAATGGAACTTGCCTTGTACGCCTTCGCAACCGCACGCGGTGTCGACCCCGGGGCGCTGCAGTTCCAGTATCCGGCGCATTCCGAGCGACCATTCGATTCCGCCTGGCGTTTCAGCCGCGTGACCGTGCTCGAAGACAGCCGGCTGGTGTCCTATCTGAAAGGCGCGCCCGAGGTGCTGCTGCCGAGAGCGACGCTCGATGATGCCAAACGCCGCCACTGGGAAGAACGCCTGGCGCAGGCGACCGCATCCGGCCTGCGCGTGATTGCACTCGCGCGGGCGGAGGGCGAACGGGAAGACGACCTCGAATGGCTCGGACTGGTCGAGCTATGGGATCCGCCGCGGCCGGAAGTGCCGGACGCGATCCGGGCCTGCCGCGCCGCCGGTATTCGCGTCCTGATGGTCACCGGTGATCACCCGGCGACGGCGCAGGCAGTCGCGCGCAGCATCGGCCTGCCCGACGAGCCGGTGTTCAGTGGCGACGCGCTCGAGCAGATGGACTCAGCAGAATTCGCCGACGCGGCGGCCAAGGCCGCGATCCTGGCCCGCGCCGCTCCGGAGCACAAGCTGCGGTTGGTGGAATGCCTGCAAGCTGCCGGGGAGATCGTTGCCGTGACCGGCGACGGGGTCAACGACGCACCGGCACTGAAGCGCGCCGACATCGGCATCGCGATGGGCCAGCGAGGCAGCGCCGTCGCGCGGGAAGTCGCCGACCTCGTGCTGCTCGATGACAATTTCGCAACCATCGCCGCGGCCGTCGAGGAGGGCCGCGGCATCTACGCGAACATCCTCAAGTTCATCCGCTTCCTGTTTTCCACCAATGTCGCGCTGCTGCTGCTGATCGGCGTCGGTTTCGCCGGCGCGGCCATCAGCGGCCTGACGACCGATACCGGCCAGCTGCTGCTGCCGCTGCTGGCTGCGCAACTGTTGTGGATCAACGTGATCGCCGACGGGCCACCGGCGCTGGCACTTGGCTTCGACCGCAATCCGGGCCTGATGCGGCAACGACCGCGACCGGCGAGCGCGGCCTTGCTCGGTCGCGAGGATTTGCGCTTCATACTGGTGACCGGTGGCCTGAAGGCCGCGGCCGGGCTGGTACTGTTCTTCGGTCTGCCGGCGCTGGGCTACGCCGCGGCGGTAACCCAGACGGCGGTGTTCCTGTATGAGTCGCTGGCGCAACTCGGCTTCGCCTACCCATCGCGCCACCTTGGCCACGAATCGCCGCGGAACCGCGCGCTGAACCTGATCATCGCCGCCACCGTCGTGCTGCAATTGCTGACCGTGCTGCTGCCCGGCCTGCGCGACTTGCTCGGACTCGTGCTGCCGCCAACGGAGGTGCTGCTGACCGTGCTGCTCGCGTTGCTGCTGACCGTGACCGGCGCCGAGCTCTGGAGCCGTAGGCACCCCGCCGAACGATGATGGGCGCAGTATGTCCAGCGGCCACCTGCCTTACTTGCCTCACTTCCGCTTGGACTTGTACGCTGTTCCGCGTGGCGACTGCGCGCGGAGTACAACAACATGACGAACGAAGACAACGCGGTTACCCCGGCGAAGGGTGAGACGGACAACCTGATGCTGGCGCTGGCGAT
>RFHQ01000038.1 GCA_003695765.1 Gammaproteobacteria bacterium | reverse complement strand
CTCGAACATGAACGGCCTCCCCGATTCCATGAAGGCCTGGCCCGCCCATAGCCCGGCCCCGAGGCCGATGACGACGCCAGCAGCGATCAGCAACAGCGCCTGGCCTAGCGCATCGCGCAGCAGATACCCGTTGGACGCACCCAATGCCTTGACCAGGCCGATCTCCCGCGTGCGCTGGATGGTCCAGATCGCGAAGAACGCGCCGATGACCACGGCGGAGATCACGAACAGGAACAGCTGGATGATCTGCACCGTGCGCACCTCTTCGATGTAACCGGTGGAAGCCTCGTAGAAGCGCCGGCGGTCCAGCGTCTTCGTCCCGATTTCCTCGTCGGCCGCGGCGATCTGCTGCGGCGTGACGTCCTCGTCCAGCTGCAGCGCAAGAATGCTGACGAAGTCGAAGACGATGGACGGCAGCTTTTCGCCCGGCGGCGGCCCGCCCGGCGGTCCGTAGGTGGCCTCCTGCCACTTCGGCAGCGGCGCGTAGACGATCGGGATATGGCCGATATTCCGTTCCTCGGTGATACCGACCACCTTGAGCTCGGTCAGGACCCGGTCCAGCGTGATGCGGTCGCCGATGCGCACTCCGTCGCGTTCCGCGAGCAGGCGGGAAATCACGACGCCGTTATCGAGCCGCCCTAGCGGCTCGCCATCGATCGCGCCCGGATCCAGGAAGGAGCCGGGGCGAATGCCCCAGAGCACCAGCTCCAGCGGCTCGTCGCGCTGGGTGCGGGCGGTGAATACCGTGTGGCCCATCGGCTCCATCGCTCTGACGAAGGGCTGGGCGGCCCAGGCCTCCCACTGCGCGCGCTCGATCATGGTGTTCCGATAGGTCGGCTTGTCGTTGTATTCGAAGGCGATGTGCGTGACGTCCAGCGCCATCAAGCCCGAGATGTTGTTCTTGATCAGGCCGGCAGCGAGGCCGGTCAGGAAGGTCATCAGGAAAGCGATCAACGCAATGACCAGCGTGATCATGGCGAATCGTCCCCTGGCCCAGGCCAGGTCTCGCAAGGCAATGAACATGCAGGCTTTTCTCCGCTGCCGGGTCGCGCTTCTTGGCGACGCGATGTCGCCATCATGGCGACTTGGCGACGCGGTGTCAATAAACGCCGGGATGCGCCGGGAGCCGGAGGCTAGGCCCTGCCGTCGACCGCCGGCGTCAGCAGCCAGTCCCGCAGGCGGGACAGCCCGCCCCGCCGTGCACCGAGCATCGCCAGCAACGCGGGCAGCAGAAACAGCACGAGGAAAGTCGCGAACAGCAGGCCGAAGGCCAGCGAGGTCACTAGCGGGCGCAGGAACTGGGCCTGCAGATCGCCATCGAACAGCACCGGCATGACGCCAAAGACGGTCGTGATCGACGTCAGGATCACGGCCCGGCTGCGGCGCACCACTGCCTCGGCCGCGGCCTCGGCGACAGACAGGCCGCGGGCCGTGAGCTCGCGGAACACGCTGACCAGGATGATGGAGTCGTTGATGACGATGCCGATCAGGCCGAACAGGCCGAAGATCGACATCAGCGTCAGATCGACGCCGAGCAGCCAGTGACCGAACAGCGCGCCGACGAGTCCGAAGGGCACGATCGACAGCACCGCCAATGGCCACAGATAGGACTGAAAGACCCAGGCGAGGATGATGTAGATCAGTAACAGCGCCAGCGGCAGCGCGGTGCCGACGTCGCCCAGCGTTTCCTGCTGGCTCTCGGCATCGCCACCGAAGTTGTAGCCATTGACACCATCAAGCGCCGTCACGGCCGGCAACACGTCCGCCGCCAGCAGTTCGCGCACGGCGTTGTTGTTGTTCAGGCGCTCGTCGACATCGGCACTGATCTGCACCGACAGTTCGCCGCCATTGCGGCGCAGGGATTCGAAGCCGCGGCGATAGTCCAGCGTCGCCACGTCGCTCAGCGGCGTGGTCTCACCGGACGGCAGGCGGATCGGCAAGGTATCGAGCGTGGCCAGGCGGTCGCGCTCGGGATCGCTGACCAGCACGCGCACTTCCACGCTGTCGCCGCGATCCTGGAAGACCTGCACCAGCTCGCCCTGGAAGGCGGCCCGGAGCTGCGCACCGAGTGCATCGGCAGTCAGCCCCAGCGCTTCGCCGCTGGGCGACAGGCTGAAGATCAATTGCTCCTTGCCCCAGGCCATGTCATCGCGCACGCCACTGACCCCGGCGATCCCGCGCAGCGCCTGCATGGTCATCTCGGAGGCGGCCTTCAGGGCTTCCGGGTCGGTGCCGGTGATGTTCAGCTCAATGTCATTGCCATGCGGACCCCCGGTGGTGTTCAGGATCACGAAGCTTTCCAGCCCGCCAGGCGTCGGCGTCAGCGCTCGCCAGCGGCGAATGATGTCGGCGTTGGCGAGACTGCGTTCTGCCTGGGGCACGAGCTGCACGCGCATCGAGGCCAGGTTGCTGCCCCGGTTGCCGCGGGCATCGACGCCGAGCCGGGTCACATCCAGCTCGACCAGGCGTTCGCCGGCCTCTGCTTCGACAGCGGCGAGTGCGGCGCGCGCGTCGCTGGCGAAGTCCGCGACACGCGCCTGCGGCGTACCGGCGGCGAAGCGAATCAGCGTCTGCAGACTGCTGTTGTCCGGCTGCGGAAACAGCGTGAACTCGAGGCGGCCACCGGCCACGAGGCCAATTGCGACGACCAGTCCGCCGACCGCCAGGGCCAGCGTCGTGCCGCGCTCGCGCACCGCGGCCTGCACTGCCGCGCGGAACGGGCCACAGCGAAAGCGTTCCCAGGCGGTGTCGAACTTCAGTCGCCAGCGCGATGGCGGCTTGCGCGACGAAGCCTCGAGCGAATGCCGCAGGTGGCCCGGCAGGACGAGGAAACATTCGGCCAGTGAGGCCAGCACCACGCAGATCATGATCAGCGGAATCGCGAACAGGATCGTGCCGCCGGCACCGCCGATCGTCATCAGCGGCACGAAGGCGGCAACCGTGGTCAGCGACGCGGCCATCACCGGCCCGAGCATGCGGTAGGCGGCCTGCTCTGCGGCCTCCAGCGGTTTGGCGCCCGCCTGGTAACGGGTCATCGCTTCCTCGCCGACGACGATCGCATCGTCGACGACGATGCCCAGCGCCATGACCATCGCGAACAGGCTGATCATGTTCAGGCTGCCGCCGAAAAGTTTCAGGGCCATCAGGCCAGCCATCACCGACACCGGGATACCGACCGCGACCCAGAAGGCCACACGCCCGTTCAGGAACACGAACAAGGCGATGGCGACCAGCACCAGGCCACCGACGGCATTCTCGACCATCAGGTCGATGCGCTCATCGACTTGCCGCCAAGGCTCGTCGTAGACCAGCAGTTCCATACCGGCGGGCAAGGTCAGCCGCGTGCGTTCGACCCAGGCCAGCAAACGCTCGGCAACGTCGATCGCGTCTTCGGTCTCGGCGCGCAAGACCTGCAGCTCCGCCGCCGGCCGGCCGTTGACGAACAGCAGCGGCTCGTCGGCCCGCGCACGGCGTTCGATTTGTGCCACGTCGGCCAGGGTGAGCAAGCGGCCCTGCTCGTCGGCGAGCAGCGGCAGGGCCAGGAAGTCGTCGACACTGCGCGCCTGGTCCAGGCTGCGCAGCTGCCGGGCGGCATCGGCCCGCCCGACCGAGCCGGCCGGGATGTCGGTACTGAATTCGCGGACCCGCTGGCTGACATCCTGCAGGGACAATTGCAGTTCGCCGAGGCGCCGGCTGTCGATCTGGATCGCGATCTCTTCTTCCGGCAGACCTTCGATCTCGATCCGCGCGAGCCCGAGACCGCGCAGCTCGCGTTCGAAACCACGGACCAGTGGCCGCAAGGCGCTGAGATCGGCGCCGGTCAACACCAGCCGGGCAACCGGCTCGTTGCGAGCCAGCAGCGTGACCACCGGCTCCTCGACCGTCGGCGGCAGGTTGCGGACCTGCGCGACCTGCTGTTTCACCTCGTCCAGGGCCTGGCCCATGTCGGCGTCTTCGACGAACTCCAGCGAGATTTCGCTGAGACCTTCGCGCGATGTGGAGCGCAAGCTCTTGAGCGCATCCTGGCCGCGCAGCTGGTCTTCCAGTGGCTGGGTCACCGCGAGCTGCACATCCTCGGCCGACGCGCCGGGCCAGTTCACCGTGACGCGCACGACCGACAGTTCGAAGGTCGGCAGGATCTGGCGGGTCAATTGGCTCAGCGCCCAGATCCCGGCCAGGATCATCACGGCCATGGCCAGGTTGGGCGCCACCGGGTGGCGCACGAAGCTGCTGATGATGCCGGGGCGCATGACTCAGACCCCTTCGTTGGTTTTCACCAGCCGGGTCTCAGCTTCGTCCGGCTCCAGCCCGTATCCCGGCGGCAGTTTCACCAGCATGCCGTCGGCAGCGGCCGACAGGCGCGAGCTGATGATCAGGTCGCCGGCGGTGATCGTCGGCGCGCGGATGATGACCTCGCTGCGACCATCGGAGGTCTGGCGTTCGCCGAGCCGCTCCACCGGGCGCGAGACCATCCGCTGGCCTTCGACGACAAAGACCCGGTCCCGCCCGTACAGCGCCTCGGCCGGCACGGCCAGCGCATCGTCCTGGGCGGGTAAGGACAGCAGCAGGCGCAGGGTCGCACCCAGTTGCACGCTCGCCGGCGCTTCGATGAATTTCAGGAAGGCGTCCACACTCCCGGAGCCGGCGCGTGTCTGCCCGGATATGCGCATCAGCTTGGCGGGTAGCTCCTCGCTGCCGACGCGGACGCTGGCGTGCAGGCTTTCGTCGTTCCTGGACAGTGCCTCGCGCAACAGCGCCGCGTAACGGGTCGGCAGCTGCGTGCGCAGTTCCAGCCGCTGCGGGTTGTACAGCCGCATCAGCGTATCGCCCGCGCGGACGCGGCCGCCGACCGAGATGTCGACATCGGCGATCAGGCCGCCAAAAGGCGCAGTGATGCGGCTGCGCTCGACATCCAGCGCGGCCTTGTCGCGCAAGGCCTCGGCCCGGGCCAGCTGCGCCTGGTGCTGCTGGCTGCGCAACTCGCTTTCCTCGATCGCCAGCAGGCGCGAGGTCACGGCGAGCTGGGCACGTTTCAGTTCCTCGGCGCTGTCGTCGAGATTCGCCAGCGAGACGAGCTTGTCCTTGTAGAGTTCGCGGGCGCGCGCGGCGTTCTTCTCCGCCAGTTCCAGCAGTTCCCGCTCGCGGGCCAGCGCTTCGCGGTTGCGAGCCAGGCGGCGCCTCTCCAGCTGCAGCTGCGCAGTGATCTCGGCGACGTCGGCCTCGCGCTGCACCAGCTCCAGGCGCAGGTCGCGGTCATCCAGCCGGGCCAGCAATTCCCCCGTCTCGACGCGGTCGCCATCACGCACCAGCACCTCCAGCACGTCGCCTGCCAACGCGGCCTGGAGGCTGGCGTCTTCCGGCGATTCCAGGCGCGCGTTCAGCTCCAGTGTCGGACTCAGGCTGCGCGGCTCGGCGACGATCACCTCGACGTTCCAGGCACGTTCCGGCAACTGCACGGTCGGCCGCTCGGGCCGGGTCGCCACCAGCAGCGCTGCCAGCCCGAAGGCCAGCAGCAGTACCAGCAGTGGTCCGCGGCGCAGGCGCCGCGCGAAATCCAGTAGTTTCCGCATGTTCGTGAAATCCCCGTTCTGCAGGGTTGATTTCGCCACGGCGGCCTGATTGGATGCGGCCTTTTCCACGCGGGGGCGGGCATGCGTCGACTGATTCGCTGGCTGGGATTCGGGACACTGGGGCTTTTGCTGCTAGGCGGCATCACATTCCTGGTGGCGGCCTGGATCTACCGCGACATCCCGGCCGAAGTGCTCGAGGCCCGCTATGCGAACGAGCACTCGCGCTTTCTGAACATCGAGGGTGTGCGCATCCACTACCGTGACGAGGGCAGCGGCCCGCCGGTGCTGCTGATCCACGCGAACTTCGCCAGCCTGCTCGGCTGGGACCCGTGGGTGGAGGCGCTGCAAGACCGCTACCGGGTCATCCGCTTCGATATGCCGAGTCACGGGCTGACCGGCCCGGATCCGAGCGGCGACTACAGCCTGGAGCGCACCGTCTACCTGACCGAGCGCTTCATCGACGCCCTGGGGCTGGAGCGGCTGACGATCGGCGGCACCTCGCTGGGCGGCACGGTCGCGATTCACTATGCCGCGCGGCATCCCGAGCGCGTCGAGCGGCTGATCCTGCTGAGTCCCGGTGCACTCGAAGGCCGGGACCTCACGTCGGAGCAATCGGCCCGGCGGCGCAACGTACCGGCGGCGGCAAAAATACTCGAATACATCCTGCCGCGGGCCCTGCCGGAATTCATGCTCCGCAGCGCCTGGGGCACGACGCGGCCGGTGCCGGAAGAACTGATCGACCGCTGGCACGACCTGTGGCTGCGCGAGGGCCAGCGGGCCGCGCAGCTGGCCCGGCTGCGCCAGTACCGCTCCGGCGACCTGGAAGGCATCGCTGCCAAGGTGCGCGCGCCGGTGCTATTGCTCTGGGGAGAGGCCAATCACCAGGCCGAGGTCGAACAGGCCTACGAACTTAAGAAGATGCTCGCGAATGCGCCGGTCGAGCTGATCACCTATCCGGGGGTCGGCCACATGGCGGTGCAGGAGGCGGGTGCAGACATCGCCCGCGATGTCCGCGCCTGGCTGGATCGGCAGGTGGCTGCGACGGCCGATTGACGATGGCGACTGGCCGATGCCGCATCTCGCTGCCGGCACGGGACGTGACGGGGTTCCGCCCGCCGGCCGGGTCCGGCTGCTAGATTGGCTGCATGCGTGGCCTCATCCGCAAACTGGTCTTCGCGACCGCCTGGCTGCTCGTCGCCGGTGGCCTGATGGCCGAAGAACCGCCGGCCGACGACCAGGGGCGCCTGAGCTATTCGCAGGCACCCGCGGGAGCGGGCTGGTCGGCCCATGTCCACGGCAAGGAAACGGACCAAGCGGTCGCCGAGGGCCCGGCCGAATTCGTGCTGCGCGTCTATGCCGGCAACCGCGCGCTTGTCGAAGACCTCGACGGCCACGCGCTGGCCCTGGACGTGCACACGGAGATCGAGACCTGCGCCGATGGCAGCACCCGCGTCAATGGCGTCAAGGTGGGCAGCTGGCGCTACGCGCTCGCGGGCAGCTGCCCGAGCTCCCGCGGCAGCCGCCTGCGGGTGACGCGCCCGGCCGGCGAGACCACCACCGAAGACGGCGCCGTCCGCCTGCGTTGCGATACCGCCAGCCTGAGCTGCACGCCCGACGCCGGCTGAATTTTCGCCGCCGCGAATCTGCTGCTAAGCTCCGGGCCTGCGGAAATCACCGGAGACCGGCATGCGATTCAAGCTCTTTCCCTGTCTGATCTGCCTGCTGCTGGCAAGCGCGCTGCTGACGACGGCGCAGGCGGAGACCAGTGCCAAGAACTGGAGCAAGTACCGGCACGCGGTGATGGACGTGCTCAAGGGCCACATCTCGGCGATCTCGCTGGTGGCCTTCAATCAGGTCGAGGACACCGGTCACCTCAAGCAGCATGCCGCGGGACTGGCCGAAGCCGCGACCGAGGTCGGCAAGATCTTTCCGGCCGGTTCCGGCGAAGGCACGCATGCGCTGCCAGCGATCTGGGAACAGCCGGAAGAATTCGCCGCAGCCGTCGCCGAACTGGAGCGCACCACGCAGGCCCTGAGCGAGGCGATCGCCGGCGGCGACCGGCGGACGATCGCCAGCGCCTTCAAGGCCGCCGGTGACGCCTGCAAGGGCTGCCACGAAAAATTCCGCGAAGAACACGATCACGACTGACGATGCGGCGGGCCTGCCTCCCGCTGCTGCTGTTCGCCCTGCCGGCGATCGCGCAGGTCACGCCGATTCAGCGGGGTGCCTACCTGGTGCATGCCGGTGGCTGCATCAGTTGCCATACGGCTGAGACCGACGATGCCGTGCCGCTCGCCGGTGGCCGGGCGCTGGAGTCACCGTTCGGAACCTTCTATGCGCCGAACATCACGCCGGACCGGGAAACCGGGATCGGCGGGTGGACCGACGAGGAATTCCTGACCGCGTTCTGGGAGGGTGTCGGCCCGGGTGGCAAGTATTACTACCCGGCGTTTCCCTACCCCTCGTACACCGGCATCACCCGCGCCGACCTGCTCGCGATCAAGGCCTATCTCTTCAGTCTCGAGCCGGTGCGCCAGCCGAACCGCGAACACGAGCTGCCCTGGTATCTCGATACCCGGCTCGCTGCCGCCGCCTGGCAATTGCTGAAGTTCGACGCCGGCCGCTTCACCGGTGATCCCGAGCTTGATGAAGAATGGAATCGCGGCGCCTACCTGGTCCGCCATCTCGGGCATTGCGGCGAATGCCATACGCCGCGGGACGCACTGGGCGGGCTGATTCGCGATCGCGAACTGGCCGGCGCGGTCGGCCCGGACGGCAAGCGAATACCGAACATCACGCCGCATCCCGAGGACGGCATCGGCAGCTGGGACCGCCAGGAAATCGAGCTCTTTCTCGAGCTCGGCATGCTGCCGGACGGTGATTTCGTCGGCGGCGCGATGGCCGAGGTCATCGATGACAATACCAGCCAGTTGACGCCAGGCGACCGGCGCGCGATCGCGCGCTATCTGCTGTCGCTGCCAGCGTTGCCCGACGCAGAACCGCCGGCGGACTAGATCCCGAGTTTCGCCAGCGTATCGACGAGCTCGCCGAGCACCATCGCCAGCCGCGGATGCTCCGATTCGAAGCGCGCCGCGGCTTCTTCCAGCGGCCCGATGGCCGACGCCCGCTGCCGGCTCGCGGCCTCATCCTCGCCGAGCAGTGTCTCGATGTCCCCGGTCAGCTCGCGCAGCCGCTCGCGATCCTGTTCCGGCACGGATTCGGTGCCGGCCAGTTCCTCGTGCAGGCTGTCGACCAGTTGACGCAGTCGTTTCTCGGGCATCTGCGCATGTCCTCTGCTATCGCTGCGGCACCGCGGGCCGCGCCCTGTCCGGATCTTAACCCAGGGCACGCGAATCGGGCTTATGTCAGCTCGGCGGTCTCTGCCTGACATAAGCTGCCGACCAGCCGGTCTTATGCGCAGTCGGCAGCCCCGGCCAGGCCCGGACTGCTATGCTGCGTCGATCACTCAGGGACGAGCCGAGGCCCGCCTTGGCGGACAAGCTGATCATCATTGCCAGCGAGCGGCTGGAACCCGGCATGTACGTGGCCGAGCTCGATCGCTCGTGGCTGGAAACACCGTTTGCCGAGACCGGCATGCTGCTGACCAACGAAGCGCAGATCGAAACCCTGCGCCGCTGTTGCGATTACGTCTATGTCGACCCGGAACGCAGCGATGCGGCGGCCGTGACCGGCCTGCAGACCAAGGCGGCGAATGGCAACGGCCGGCTGGCACAGAGCCGCGCCGCGCTGGACAAGGTCGCAGAGCGACTCGCCGCGGCCGTGCGGCTGGCACGGCGCCAAGGGCGTCTCGACATCGGTCCACTGAAGCGCGCAGCCGAATTGCTGGTGCACACCGTAATCGATTCGCGCGACGCCTGCCTGTGGATCCTGCAACTGCATGCGCCACCGCAACTGCTCTACCGGCGAGCGCTCGGCACCGCGATCTACGCCGTGCTGCTCGGGCTGGAACTCGGCCTGAAGCGACGCGAATTGCGCGAGGTCGCCATCGGCGGGCTGTTGCTGGACATCGGCAAGACCGCGGTGCCGGTCCCGATCCTGGCGAAACCGGAGGCGCTGAACGAAATCGAGCGCCATTTCGTGCGGCGCCACGTCCCACAGGCGATTCGCCTGTTGCGGCGGGCAGAACGCGCCGGCGCCAGGGTGCTGGAAATGGTCCAGGGACACCATGAGCGGCTCGACGGCAGCGGTTATCCGCGCCAGCTGCGCGGCACGGAAATCCCTCTGTACGCGCGCATGGCCGCGATCGCCGACAGCTTCGATGCGCTGACGCTGGATCGCCGCTATGCGCCGGCGATCTCTCCGCACGATTCCCTGCGTTTGCTGAACGGCCAGCGCGATCGCGCATACGACGCCGCGCTGGTCCGCGAGTTCATCCATGCGCTCGGGGTCTATCCGACCGGCACGCGGGTGCAGCTGACCGATGGCAGCCGTGGCCTGGTCTGCCGCCAGGATCCTGACTGGCCATTGCGGCCGCAGGTGCTGGTCACCGAGCTGGCGGATGGCGGGAGGCCGGAGCATGCGATCGTCGTCGATGCCGGCATGCGCCAGCGCATCGCCGCGGCCTTGCCACCGGCGCCGCCCCCGCCGGAGCTTGGCCAGCTGGAGTCCGCGATCGCCTGGCACTGATACACTCGGCAGCCATGGAGCTCTACAGCTACGACGCCTGTCCCTTCGCGCAGCGCAGCCGCATCGTGCTGGCCGAAAAGGGTCTCGATTACGAGTTGCACGAGGTCGACGTCCACAACAAGCCGGCCGGCTGGGAACGGATTTCACCCTACGGCAAGGTGCCGGTGCTGCTGGACGGCGGCGGCCGCATCTACGAGTCGCGCATCATCAACGAGTACCTGGACGAGGCCTATCCGGAACCACCATTGATGCCCGGCACGCCGCTGGCTCGCGCCGAGGCGCGCATCTGGATCGACTACTGCGACACGCGCTTCCTGCCGGCCAGCCATCGCTATGCCTGGGCCGACGATGCCGGTCGGACCGAAGCCGCGGCCGAACTGGATGAGGTGCTGCGCTTCCTGGAGCGCGAGGGTCTCGCGCACAGTGGTCCCTACTGGCTGGGGAAAGAAGTCTCACTGGTCGACTTCCACTACCTGCCCTTCGTCGAACGGCTGGCGGTGCACGAGCAATTGCACGGCTACCGCTGGCCGGCGGACTGCCGGCGATTGCGCGACTGGTACGCGGCGGTCTGCGAACGGCCGAGCGTCAAGGGCACCCTGCGCCCGGCGGAATGGCATATCGAGCAACACCGGCGCTTGCGCGAAGCCATCGAGCAGCGACGCGCCGCCGGCGGCTGAAAGGTGCCCACCGACAGCCTGGAACTGCGCCTGCGGCTGCGTGACTTCTGCCGAGCGCAGCGCCGCCTGCTGGTCCTGACCGGCGCCGGCTGCAGCACGGCTTCCGGTATCCCGGCCTACCGCGACCACACCGGCGAGTGGCGGCACCCGCAGCCGATGCGTTTCGAGGAATTTTCCCGCAGCGCCGCGGCGCGCCGGCGTTACTGGGCTCGCAGCGCCGCGGGCTGGACCCGGATCGCGACGGCCCGGCCGAATGCGGCCCACCATGCGCTCGCGCGCCTCGAAGGTCTCGGCCGGATTCAGGCCATCGTCACCCAGAACGTCGATGGGCTCCACAGCAAGGCTGGCAGCCGGCGGGTCATCGACCTGCACGGCCGGCTGGACCGCGTGCGTTGCCTGGACTGCGGGGCACGCAGCACGCGAGCAGCCCTGCAGGACCGCCTGCGCGCGCTGAATCCCCGCTGGCGGGCCGCGGGTCATGCAGGGCCGGATGGCGACCAGCAGCTGACCGACCGCGCTTGCGACGGGTTTCAGGTGCCGGACTGCGAGCATTGCGGCGGCCGGCTCAAGCCCGACGTCGTGTTCTTCGGCGAAGCCATACCGCGGCCGCGGCTCGCCGCGGCGCTGCGGTCCCTGGACCGGGCCGATGCCCTGCTGGTGGTCGGCTCGTCGCTGATGGTGTTTTCCGGCTTTCGTTTCGTCCGGGACGCCCGCCAGCGCGGCCTGCCGGTCGCGGCCGTGACCCTGGGCAGGACGCGGGCCGACGAGCTGCTCGATCTGAAACTCAGCGCCGATTGCTGCGATGCGTTAGCCTGGCTGGCCGACGAACTGGACGCAGCTGCGCTCGCCGAAGCGTGACCCGCCGCAAAGCCGGCGGCGGCCGGCTGGCCTAGGCTCCTGCGTTGGAGCAGCCGTTCTGCTCCAGGCAGTGATTGTTGTGCGGCTCCTGATTACAAGCCTGTTGACCATCGCGGTCGCCTTTCCGGCCGGCTGGGTGCTGTGCCGCGCCTGGCTCAGCCAGGCGGGCGCGCCGAGTCGAACGCGGGCAACGGCGGTGCCGCGGGAACAACTGCAGGCGCAACAGGACAAGCTGCGCGCCAGCGCGGAACGCTTGCGCGCCCAGCGCAATGAACTTGCTGGCAAGCTCGCGGCCGCGGAACAGCAGATCGACAGCCTGACGACGCAGCTGGCGCGGCGTGCCGAGCAGGTCGCCGCCCTGCGCCGCGAGCAGCAACAGCCGGCGCCGGCCGAGGACGGCAGCGGCGCGGCGCAGGAACTGAACCTGCTGCGAATCGAGCGCGACGAACTGCTCGCCCGGCTGCAGCGGCTGCAGGCGGAAACCGAGGGGCGAAGCGAAAATGCCGCGCCGCCCGCAGACGAGTCCGGGGCACGCGCCGAGCGCGGCGAACTCCGCGAGCGACTCGCAGCCAGTGAGCGCGCACGGCGCCAGGCCGAAGGCCGGCTGGCCGAGCGCGAACGGCAGATCGAGGAATTGCGCCAGGAAGTCGAGTCCTGGAAACACCGCCTCGCGCCGCTCGCCAGGCAGTTGCAAAAGCAGCGGGAGATCATTCGCCGTCAGGCGCAGCCGGCACCGTCATCCCAGCCTGCCGGATTGCCCCGCGACGACCTGCAGCGGATTCGCGGCATCGGCCCGGCCCTGGAACGGCGTTTGCGTGCCCAGGGCATTCACAGCTATGCCCAGCTTGCCGCCATGTCGGAGCGGGAATTGGCAGCACTGGCCGACAAGCTCGCGATTGCAACGGCGCTGCCGATGCGCGACGAATGGGTCCGGCAGGCCCGCGAACTGGCCGGATTCGACCCAAGCGAGACGCCGGATACCCGCGTCAGCGGCTGACGGCGGCTGTTGGGCTGCGTTTCAGTCCTCGCCCGGCCGCACCAACTTCGTCACCGTCCCCTGAGAATAACGCGACTCGTTCGCCGGCGGTTCGACCGCGCGGTCGGGCGGCAGCTGCAGGTCGCGTGACGTCAGCGGCGTTTCCAGGCGCAGCGCCAGCCAGTCGATCAGCGGCAGCCATTGCTCGAGATCCCGGCGTGCCCGCGACGGCTGCAGCTCGTGCACGCTGAGACCGTGCTCGGCGGCATAGACGTAGTTCTGGCTGTCGCGCAATTCGCAGACGCGCTGGATCGACAGCCGGTCGAGAAACTTCATCAGCTGGCGATAGCTCAGCGTATTCTGGCGCACGCGATTCGCGACCACGCCGAGCCGGCCCATGCGGCGGCTGACCTTGGCGACCAGCAACAAGTCGGCGATCAGCCGCGTCGCCGCGTGAATGTCGATATCGGAAGGCAGTACGGGCAGCAGCAGGGCGTGCGCGCCGCGCGTGAAATCCACCAGCCCGTGGACCGGGACGGCTGCCGGCGTGTCGACGACCAGGTAGCGGATCTCGGCCGGCACACGCAGGCGGAAACTGCGGGTCTGGCGCGGATCGTCTTCGCAGGCGAAGATGCCGTGCACCGGCGGCAGGCTCGCATCGGCGGCGCGTTTCTGCAGCCAGCGCATCGCCGAGGCCTGCGGGTCGAAGTCCATCAGCGCCACCGGCTGGCCGGTGGCCGCCAGCATCCCGGCGATATTCGTCGCCAGCGTCGATTTCCCGGAGCCGCCCTTGGGATTGAGCACGACGATCTTCTTCAGATCCGCGGGTCCGGGTATGTTCAGCACGGCTATTCCCTGGCGGGGCTCGGCGGTTCGCAGTCTGCAACATAGGCGACCCGGCAGGGCCGGGCCGTGACCGCGCTCACGAAGCGGCGCGCGCGAGTCCTCATCGCTCGACCGGCGGCTCGAAGCGCTGCGCTTCGTCCGCCGACAGGCCCGGCAGGCCATCGATGCTGACCGCGTTCTCGCGGGCCAGGTAGTCGCGCAGCCGCTGCACTCCGTTGCGTTCGAGATATTCCTCCGCCTCCCGGCGCTGACCGCGGAACTCGTACAGCGGCACCCCGAAGCCACAGGAACTGGACGCGCGCTTCACGGCGACCCGGATGATGGCCCGCGTACCGAGGCGGCTGCGGTCGAAACGTCCTGCCAGTGCGCCGAATTCCGCGTCGCCGGGGAGCAGAACGGTACCGCGGCCGTGAAAGCGCCAGATCTTCGGCGGGCCTTCGAAAGCGCAGATCATGATCACGATGCGCCCATTCTCGCGCAGGTGGGCAATGGTCTCGATACCGCTGCCGCCGCTGTCGAGCCAGGCCAGGGTGCTGTCGTCCAGCACGCGCAGCGTATCCATGCCCTTGGGGGACAGATTGACCGACCCATCGGGCGCCAGCGGCGCCGTCGCCACGAAGAACATTTGCTGCCGCGCGATCCACGCCCGCAAGCGGGCGCCGATCAACGGTCGCGTTGCAGCGGCCGGTGACACTACTGGCCTTGCCCGGCGCTGAACTCGGCCTCCAGCCGCTTCTGGATATCCGGCGGCACGCGGTCGTAGTGATCGAAGGACATCGTGAAGCTGCCGGCCCCACCGGTCAGCGACTTGAGCGTCGTCTGGAAGTCATCAAGCTCCGCAACGGGCACCTGGGCGGAGATGCGCACGCGGTTGCCCGGCAGCGTGGTGTTGCCCTCGATGCGACCGCGGATGCCGGCCAGATGCCCGGTGATGTCGCCGACGTAGTCGCCGCTGACCGTGACCTCGACGTGGGCGATCGGTTCCAACACCTGCGGCTTTGCCTTGCTCACGGCATCGAGAAAGGCCTTGCGGCCGGCCGCCACGAAAGCCACCTCTTTCGAATCGACCGGATGGTGCTTGCCATCGTAGACGATGACCCGGACATCCTGCAGCGGGAAGCCGGCGACCGCGCCTTCCTCCAGCACCTGGCGCACGCCTTTTTCGACGGCCGGGATGAACTGTGACGGGATCGCACCGCCGACGACCTCGTTGACGAACTCGAAACCGCTGTCGCGCGGCAGCGGCTCGACGCGCAGGAAGACCTCGCCGAACTGCCCGGCGCCGCCGGTCTGCTTCTTGTGCCGGTGGTGACCCTCGGCTTTGCGGCTGATCGTTTCCCGGTAGGCGACCTGCGGCGGATGGGTCTCGACCTCGAGGTTGAACTCCTCGCGCATGCGTTCCAGCACCAGCCGCAAATGCAACTCTCCCATGCCGCGGAGCACCGTCTCGTTGGCCTGTGCGTTGAATTCCAGGCGCAGGCTCGGATCCTCGGCCACCAGCTTGTGCAGCGCCTCGGACAGCTTCTTTTCGTCGCCGCGCCGGGTCAGTGACAAGGCCACGCCGTGCATCGGCTCTGGCAGCGACACCGATTTCAGATGGAACTGGTCTTCGTCGTGACTCGCGTGCAGGACCGCATCGAAGTGCAGCTCGTCGACCTTGGCGACCGCGCAGATGTCGCCGGGAATGCCCTCCGGAATCTCGGTCGTCTCGCTGCCCTGCAAACGGTAGAGATGCGCCGCCTTGAAGCCCTTGCGGCGCTCGCCGACGAAGATCTGGTCGCCGGTCCGGATCGTGCCCTGGTGGACCCGGAACACGCCGATCTTGCCGATGTACGGGTCGACATTGACCTTGAAGACGTGACCGAGGAAATGGTCGTCCGGCTTGCCACTGATCTCGACCGGCTGCGCATGCTCCCCTTCGCCTTTGAAGAACTGCGGCGGATTGGCTTCCAGCGGACTGGGCATCAGGCGCGTGAAGATGTTCAGCAACTGGTTCAGGCCGGCACCGGTCTCAGCCGAGACGAAGCAGACCGGGATCAGGTGGCCACGGCGCAGAGCGCGCTCGAAGGGATCGTGCAGCTGCTCCGGACTCAGGTCTTCACCCTGCTCCAGGTACAGCTCCATCAATTCCTCGTCGAGTTCGACGACCTGGTCGACAATCTCCGTATGCGCTTCCTGCACGCTGGAGAAATCGGTCTGCTTGTCTTCATGCTGAAAGAAACAGTCGGCCACCGAACGCCCGCCTTCGGCCGGCAGATTCAGCGGCAGGCATTCCTTACCGAAGGTTTCGCGGATATCGGCCATCACGGCGGCGAAATCGACGTCCGGCGCATCGATGCGATTGACGATGACCATGCGGCACATGCGCTGCTCGGCGGCGAAGCGCATGATCCTCCGCGAGACCAGCTCGACACCGGCCTGCGCGTTGATCACGACGGCCGCGGTCTCGACTCCGGGCAGCACGCTGATCGCCCGGCCGATGAAATCCGGGTAGCCGGGTGTATCCAGCAGATTCATGAAGATGCCGTCGTGCTCGAGATGGCAGACAGCGGTTTCCAGCGAGTGGCCGAGCCGCTTTTCCTGCTCGCTGTAGTCGGAGATCGTGTTGCCCTTGTCGACGCTGCCGGCCGAGTGAATCGCCCCGCTGCGGGCCAGCAGCTGCTCCAGCAGCGTGGTCTTGCCGGCGCCTGCATGGCCGACGAGCGCGATATTGCGCACCTGCTCCGTGGCATGGAGCCTGCCTGATGCCGTCACGGTCACCCCCTTTGCTTATCAAGGCCTTATGGCGGGGGAGGCCCGGGAGAACCTCCTAGCGGTCTCCCGAATATAGCAAAAGCCGCTGCAGGCGGGGCGCCGCTCAGCCGGGCAGGATCTCGAACAGACCGGCCGCGCCCATGCCGCCGCCGATGCACATCGTGACCACGCCGTAACGGGCACCGCGGCGCCGGCCTTCGTGGAGCACATGGCCGGTGCAGCGCGTGCCCGTCATGCCGTAGGGATGCCCGATCGCGATCGCGCCGCCGTTGACGTTCAACCGCTCGTTCGGGATGCCGAGGCGGTCGCGGCAGTAGACCACCTGCACGGCGAAGGCCTCGTTCAGTTCCCACAGGTCGATGTCATCGATACCGAGCCCGAAGCGCTCCAGCAGCTTCGGCACGGCGAACACCGGCCCGATCCCCATTTCATCCGGGTCGCAGGCGCCGACCGCGACGCCGCGGTAATAGCCCAGCGGCTCGATCCCGCGCTGCTCGGCCAGCTTCGCATCCATCAGCACGCAGGCGGCCGCGCCGTCCGACAGCTGGCAGGCATTCCCGGCCGTGACCGTGCCGCCGTCGATAACCGGCTTGAGCGCCGCCAGGCCCTCGGCCGTGGTATCCGGCCGGTTGCCCTCGTCCTTTTCCAGGCAGACTTCGCGATAGCTGATCTCCCCGGTCTCGCGGTCCTTCACGGCCATCGTCGTCGGCAGCGGCACGATCTCGGCGTCGAAACGCCCGGCTGCCTGCGCCGCAGCCGTTCGTTGCTGGCTCTGCAATGCAAACTCGTCCTGCTGTTCGCGGCCGATGCCATAGCGGTCGGCAACGATCTCAGCGGTCTGCAGCATCGGGTAATAGGCCGCCGGAGCCGCGCGCAGCACGTTTTCGTCCTGGGTCTCCTCAGCGAAGGCCCATTCCCAGGCCTTTTGCTGCACGAGGCTGATGCTCTCCTGGCCACCGGCGACGACGATGGACTGGCCTTCCAGCATGATCTGGCGCGCGGCTTGCGCGATCGACATCAGGCCCGACGAGCACTGGCGGTCGACCGTCATGCCCGGCACGCTCAGCGGCAGTCCGGCAGCGAGCGCGCTGGTGCGGCCGATGTTCCAGCCGGCCGTGCCTGCCGGCAGCGCCGTGCCCATGATCACGTCGTCGATTTCGCCCGGATCGACGCCGGCG
>RFHQ01000201.1 GCA_003695765.1 Gammaproteobacteria bacterium | reverse complement strand
CGGATGCTCTCGGCCGGCTCGGCATAGAGCCGCAGCGACACGGCCGCGAGACCGGCCTCCGCGCAGGCCCGCAGCCGGGCACAGATCCGTGGCAGATCGTCGAGACCGCCGCAGAGCGTAATGTGGTCGACCAGCGCATCGAGCACGCGGTCAGGCACGCCGTCGACCTCGGCGCTGCCGCGACGAAACGCGGCGACGAAGGCTTCCTGGTTTTCCATCACCAGCGCCACGTCGGCCGGCTCCAGAAAACGCTCCAGCAACCACGGCCGGAAGATTCCGCGCAGTAGCAGCCAGCGGCGGGCTTCGGCGCGCGCAGCCCGGGCGTCGGCATAGACATGCCAGGCGGTGAACATGTTGGTTGCGAAGTCGGGGCGCGACCTGCCGTGCCGGGCCAGCGCCGCATCCAGCGTCGCGATGGCCTCGGCGGCGAGGTTCTCCGGCATGTCACTGAGCATGATGCCGTCCGCTACGCGCGCGGCCATCCGCAGCATCTGTGCCTGGTTCGCGCCGACATGCACCGGCGGCGCCAGCGCTCTCAACCAGCCCAGGCGCAGCCCATGCACCCGGTACATTTCGCCATCGTAATCGACGGTCTCGCCACTGGCGGCCGCGCGCAGGATCTCGACGCACTCGGCAACCGACCGAACCCGGCGGTCCGGCTGGATTTCGAGCGCTGCCAGCGCTTCGCCGCCACCGCCGATCACGATCCGAGCGCGCCCGCCGGCCAGCTCGTTCAGTGTCAGCCAGGCCGCGGCGATCTTCACCGGGTGGGTGTCGAAGGGATTGACCGCGACCGGCCCCAGCAGCAGGCGCTCGGTGGTCCGGGCCAGCGGCGCGAGATTCGTGAACGGATCGCGCGAATCCAGCAGGCTGGACACCCAGATGCCGCGGATGCCCTGCGCCTCGGCCAGCCGGCCGAGCTCGAGCAGCTCGTCGGCGCTGGCGCGCGCGTCCAAAATCAGGTCGACGTCCATCAGTTGAGCAGCGGGATGACCTCCTCGGCCAGCATCTCGAGCTGCTCGACGAAATCCCACAGCGGGTTCAGCACGATCATCTCCGCGCCGGCCGCGACCACTTCGCGCAAGCCGTCGGCCACCTGCTCCGGGCCACCCCAGTAGCAGATATCGGCGACGAAATCGGGATTGGCCTCGATCTGCCACGGGTAGCGCGCGGCGAAGAACTCGTCGAGACGCTGCTTGCCACGCTCCGGCCGTTGCGAATCCATCGCGAGATACACGCGCTTGGAGATCGGGAAGCTCTGCGGATCGCGGCCGGCCTCGTCGAGAAAACGCCGCAACAGCGTGACGTTGCGCGCGAAGTCCGCTGTCGTCGTCGGGCCCGCGCCCATGTAGCCGTCGGCCTTGAGCGCCGTGCGCCGCAGCGCGTCGGGATGCTGGGCCCCGAACCAGATCGGCAGCGGCTGCTGCACGGGCTTGGGCTCCATCCGTGCCTGCTCGAGCTGGTAGAACTCGCCGGCGAAATCCACGACCTCCTCGGTCCACAGCCGGCGCAGCACGTCCAGACCCTCGTTGAAGCGCCGCAAGGCCTCGTTCGCGCGGGTGCCGAAGATCCGGTAGTAGTGATCGCCGGCGAACACCGGGCCGAGGCCGATGCCGAGAATCGCACGGCCGTTGCTCATGTGATCGAGCGAGGAAAAATTCTTCGCGAGCTGCACCGCATTGCGAATCGGGAACACGATCACCGAAACGCCGAGCCGCAACCGTTCGGTCACCGCGGCTGCGTAACAGAGCAGACCGACCGACTCCAGCAGCGGCGTCTCGCCAGCCACCTGATCCTGCACCCAGGCACTCTCGTAACCCAGCTGCTCGCCGCGCCGAAGCACGTCGCGTACCAGCGCCATATCGGCCCGCCCGTCGAGGAAGACCTGCGGGATCGGCATGCCGAAGCGCAGTTCGCTCACAGCATCTCCTCGGCGATCACGCGCATCGCGTCGACGCTGGCCCCGCCCAGCAGCATGCTGCCGACCTCGCCGCGCGCGCCGGCTGCCTTCCAGGCCTGGAGGCGCTCGCGGATACGCTCCGGCGGACCGACCAGCGCGCAGTCGTCGACCAGCTGCTCCGGCACCGCGGCCGCTGCTTCGCGCTTCTTGCCGCTGAGGTAGAGATCCTGGATCCGGACCGCGGCTTCCTCATAGCCCAGGCGCTTCGCATAGTCGTTGTAGAAGTTCTTTTCCCGCGCACCCATGCCGCCGATATACAGCGCCATCAGTTCCCGCACCGGCATGCGGGCGGTCTCCAGGTCCTCGTGCATGCAGACGGGCACCACCGGCGCGAGGTCGAAGTCGGCCATGCTCTTGCCGCCGCCGGCCTTCGCAAAGCCTTCTTCCAGATACGGACCGATCAGGTCGAAGCGATCGGGATTCATCCACACCGGAAAGACACCGTTCGCCACCTCGCCGGCGCAACGCAGGCCGGCCGGCGTGATCGCGGCCGTATAGATCGGCATATTCGGGTCACCGTGCAGGATGCTCTTCATCGGCTTGCCCAGCCCGGTCGCATCCTTGCCGCGGTAGGGAATCTGGTAGTGATAGCCCTCATGGGTCAGTGGTTCGCGACGCTCCAGGATCTTGCGGATGATCGCGATGTACTCGCGCGTGCGGGTCAGCGGCTTGCCGTAAGGCACGCCGTACCAGCCCTCGACGACCTGCGGGCCGGACGGGCCGATCCCGAGCAGGAAGCGACCGCCGGACAGCGCATTCAGCGTCATCGCCGTCATCGCAGCGCAGGTCGGGGTGCGGGCCGGCATCTGCATGATCGCGGTGCCGACCCGCAGGCGCTTGGTCCTGGCGAGGATCCAGGCCGCCGGCGACACGGCATCGGAGCCGTAGGCCTCGGCGGTCCAGACCGAGTCGAAGCCGAGCTCCTCGGCCGCCTGCACTTCACGAAACGGGATGCTGATAGCTGCCGGCGAATAGCCGGCCATGAAGCCGAGTTTCATCGGGTGAGCTCCGGAGCCACAGAAAGGCCCCTAGTCTAGCCCACCCGCGCTGCCCGGGGCGCCGTCAGCTGACGGCGAGATCGTCGTCCCGCTTCTGCGCCGCGCCGGGCGACTGCGCCTGCAGGCGGCGCATGAGCTCGTCGCGCTCCGCCTCCAGTCGCTGGATCTCGTCCTGCACCGCGTCGTTGCCTGCATGGACGAGGCTCAGTTCGGTTTCGATTTCACGCAGCCGCATCTGCGCGCGGATCTCATCCTCGGCGCGCTGGCTCAGCTCGGTGCGCAGCTGCTGGGTCTTTTCGCATTCGTCCCGCAGCTGCAAGCGGAGAGACTCGGTCTCTTCGTTGGCATCACCGATGCGCTCGCGCAACTCGTCCAGCTCCGCCCGCAGTTCGCCGTTCTGCATCTCCCGATCACGCACGGCGGCCTCGGCTTCCTCGAGCTTCTTGCGGACCACGCGCAACTCGGCGTCGAGGGAACGCAAGCGCTTGTCACGGTCGCTGGGCGGGGGCGCCTCCGGCGCCTTGCGGGACAGCAGCGCGCCGAGCTTGGCCAGTACATAGCCGGCCAGGAAGGCGACCGTGCCCAGCACCAGCGGCATTTCGAACAGCTTGGACATAAGCCGGCTCTCGACCCCATCCCGGGCCTTCGAGTCTAGGCGGCGCGCCGGCGGGCGGCCGCGCCGCAGTTCGCAGTTTTGGAATTGGGTGGCGCAGGGAGGACTGTCCCGTTTTCAGGCGGGTCTCCGCGGGTGGGCGCTGAGCTTGTCCGGGAAATGCCGCTCGAGGTAGTCGAGCAGTTCGCGCGGGTACTGCTGCACGCGGTCGAGCTTGCGCGCCGGGCCCACCCAGAGCGCGTGGCCGCCCAGCTCGCCCATGCCGAACCACGGCAGGTAGGGCGAGACATAGGTCGGCGCTGCCGTGGTATGCACCTTGGGCTGGTCCGGGTCGTGCAGTTCGGCCAGCGCGCCGCGGACCAGCTGGTGCTCGCCACGGGTCGCGCCCGGCGGATAGGCACGCCGCATGCTGAGCCACACGTGCTCGCCGGACTCCCGCCAGGTCAGCAGCTTCTGTATCCGTGGTTCCGCAGGCAGCGGCCGCGGATCGTCGGAACGCTTGAAGCCATGGATCGAATAGATGTAATGCGCCTTGACCGAGATCGAGTTGGCGCGCACCTCGCTGCGAATGCCGGTCAGCGGATTGGTGAAGCTGTCGAGCCGCTGGCCGCTGGCCAGGTCACGGAAGATGCTCACGGTGGCCGCCCAGGCATGATAGCTGCCGTCCGGTTGACGCTCGTAATAGTCGATCTCCGAACCCTCGAAGCCGACCAGCGGCAGCGGCGAGCGGCCCGGCAGCACGGCGTAGATCGTCCCCGCGTACCAGTGGGGCACGTCTTCCGGCAGCAGGCTGCCGCGCATCTTGACCATCGCGGTCAGCGCATCCTGCGGATCCTCGTAGTCCAGGCTGCGCCGCAGGCGGGCGCGCGCCGTTCCCGGCAGCAGGGCCGCCGTTGCGGCGGCACCGAGGAGGCCGAGGAAACGGCGGCGGGCGGGCATCGGCCGATCAGTCCGGCAGGGCAAAGGCCAGCAGATAGTCGTCGATGCCCTTCGCGTCATACCAGCTATGTCCGCCGGCAGCGAAGACGATGTATTGCCGGCCGTCAATCGCGTAGGTCATCGGCGTCGCCATCGCCGAGGTCGGTGCTCGGTACTCCCAGAGCAGCTCACCGGTGTCGATGTCGTAGGCATGGATCCGCGAATCCCCGGTCGCGCCGATGAAGACCAGGCCACCGGCCGTGATGATCGGACCACCTGCGGACGGCGTGCCGAAGTCGAGCGGAATCGGCACCGGCATCAGCTTGTCCAGCTTGCCGAAGGGGATCTTCCACTTGATCTCGCCGGCGACCATGTCGACCGCGAGCAGCAGGTTCCACGGCGGCGCCGTGCAGGGGGCGAAGGACGGCGACATCAGCGGCCCCTGCTCCACCGCGTACGGCGTGCCCCCGATGTAGCCTGGCCCCTGCATCGGCGCGCCCGCACCGGGCTTGCTCGCCGCGACCGGGTCGACCCGCTCCCGCGGAATCAGGCGGACGTAGTACGGGATCTGCGAGACCGGCGTCACCAGCAGCTGGCGCTTCGGGTCGAAGGCGCCACCGCCCCAGTTCGGCCCGCCGCCCGGCTGCGGGTAGAGGATCGTGCCGGCGGTCGTGATCGGCTCGTAATGCCCGCCGTGGCGCAGGCTCTCGATCTTCCGCCGGCAAGCCATGCGGTCGAAAATCGTGAAGCCCCAGGCGTCGTCGGGACTCAGCGTATTGCGTACCAGCACCGGCGGCTTCACCGGGAAGGGCTGGGTCGGCGACAGGCGCTCGCCTTCGATGTCGGTATCGGTCGGAACCGGTCGTTCCTCGACCGGGAACAACGGCTGGCCGGTCTCGCGGTGGAGCGTGAACAGCATGCCGGTCTTCACCAGCTGGATGACCGCCGGCACCGGTTCACCGTCACGTTCGAGATCGACGAGGATCGGCGGCGAGCCTACATCGCGGTCCCAGACATCGTGGTGCAGCGTCTGGAAGGCCCAGACCAGTTCACCGGTGCTGCCGCGAAGGGCGATGATCGAGTTGGCCCATTTGTTGTCGCCGGGCCGCAGCACGCCGTAATAATTCGGGGCCGGGCTGGCCGTGGGGATGAACAGCAGGTCCCGCGCCTCGTCCACCGACATCGGCACCCAGTTGTTGCCGCCACCGATATCGGGCGGCGTCGGCTCCTCACCGCTGGCCGGATCCCGGATCAGCGGGTCGAAAGTCCAGCGCAGCGCGCCGCTACGGGCATCGAAACCGCGGATCGCGCCGTTGACCGAGTGCGCGCTGGCGAACTTGTTCGAGGTCGAGCTCACGGCCACGATGTCGCCGACGACCGCCGGCGGCGACAGCAGCTGCGTCGCTTCCACGCCTTCGGCCGGCTGCATCGCGCGCAGCAGCGGGTCCACGTCGACAACACCGTCACGGCCGAAATCCGCGCAAGGCTGACCGTCGGCCGCATCGATCGCGATCAGGCGCTTGTCGGCGGTGGCCACGTACAGGCGGAACTGGCAGGCCTTGCCGGGCTCGGGTGTCTTTTCCTGCCACAACGCGACACCCTTGCACTTGAAGCGCCCGGCCAGCGGGCGCTTGTCGATCTCGGGATCGTACTCCCAGCGCTGCTCGCCGGTCGCCGGGTCCAGTGCGATCACGCGCTGAAAGGGATCGCAGACGACGAGATGCCGGCCGGCCGCTGCCGGCAACAGGATCGGCGTGGCCTGGAAATCGATGAACTCGCGCAGCTGGGGATTCCTGCGCACCGCGCCGGTGCGGAACTGCCAGGCCAGCTTCAGCTGTTGGACATTGTTGCGATTGACCGCATCCAGCGCCGAGTAACGGCTGCCGCCGGGATCGCCGCCGTAGGCAGGCCACTCCTGGCCGGCGGCCGCCAGCGCGAGCAACAGCAAGCCGCTCAGGGCGATGCTCGGCATGGGCTGGCGCATCAGGGGGTCCTCCGCTTCGGTCGTGGCCGCATTATTCCCAGCCCGTGGCCCGGCCGTCAGCCACGGTCCGGCCGCCGGTCTCCGCAGTGGACAGGCATCAGGCGCCGTCGAGCGGGAATCGCTCGGTGATCAGCATCAGCGGCCGGCCGTTCGCCAGCACCCGGTAGCTGCGATTGAGGTAATCGGCCGGCGTGGCCGGCGGCGGCGCGGCGCGCCAGCGCTCGCGGCCGTACCACAAGCCCTCGCGCCGCGTCTCCATGCCGCTGTCGCGCAGGATCTTCCCGAGCCCCTGCGGCTCGCTGGCGAGACCGGCCCGCATGCCGGGGCTCAGCCGGGCCGGCACGATCAGCGAGTCCGCGTGCGCATAGATGCGCCCGCTTTCCAGACCCCGCAGGCGGCTCCGCCGCCGCAGCAAGGGCTCGGCACTCGCGGTATCCAGCCATTCCACCGCGGCCGCGGCGCGCTGCTCGGTCTGCTCGAGACAGTCGACGACGATCGGCTCGCAGGCCCAGGCCTCGATGAAGCGGGTCACCGTGCCATCGATCACCAGCACGGCGCGCAGGAAGGCCGGCAGTTCGGCGACCGCCACCGGCGCCAGCGAGGCCGGCCGCGCCGGCAACGCGATATACGAAGACGCAGCCGGATCGAAGGCTGCCTGCACGGGATCCTGCCTGGCGGTTTTCAAGCTGCGCTCCGGTGACCGGCCTTGGGCGCGGCGCGGCGCCGCGGGCGAATCACTATACTACGGCGTTCCGGCAACAGAGCGCCTGGGGTGCCAACGATGAGTACGCAGCCGAGCCGCCACTTCGTGACGCTGGCAGGCCGCTGGGGGCCGCGCCAGGTCCACTACCGCCGCGCCGGCAGCGGCCCCGCCGTGCTGTTGCTGCACCAGTCGCCGCAGTCCTCGCGTGAATTCGAAGCATTGATGCGCAGCTGGGCCGGGGATTTCACGCTGATCGCACCGGACACGCCGGGCTACGGGCTGTCCGATCCGCTGCCGGTCGAGTCGGCCGCCATGGAAGACTTCGCTGCCGCCACCGTCGAATTCGCCGATGCGCTGGGTCTGCGGCGCTTCGGGATCTACGGTTATCACACCGGCGGTGGCATGGCCGTCGCGCTGGCCGACGGCTGGCCGGAGCGCGTCACCACGATCGCGGTCAACGGCCTGGTCATGCCGACGGACAGCGAGCTGGCGACCATCCTCGCCAACTATCTGCCGCGCTTCGCGCCGCGCTGGGACGGCAGCCACCTGACCTGGCTGTGGGCGCGCCTGCGCGAGCAGACGATCTTCTTTCCCTGGCACGAACGCCACCTCGCCAACCGCATGGACTTCCCGGTGCCGCCTCCCGAGGCGCTGCAACGGAATCTGCGCGAATTCCTGCACGCCGGCGATCACTACCGGCTCGCCTATGCAGCCGCCTTCAGCTATCGCGCCGCCGGCCCCCTGCAGCGCTTGCGCGTGCCGGCGCTGATCACGGCCGCACGCCTGGATCCGCTGGCGGCCCACCTGCAACGGATCGGCGAGCGCGCGGCTGGGGTCGAGGTCAGCGGCGCCGCGGACGCCGATGACGCGCTGGCCCGCGCCCGCGCGCAGCTGGCCGGCTGGCCGGGCGAACCGCCGCCGGCGCCGCCGAACGCGCGGCCGCTGCCGGGCCGGATCTGGCAGGACAGCCTGCCATTGCCGGGCGGCAGTCAGCGCCTGCGCCGCAGCGGCGAGCGCATCGCCTGCCTGCTGGTGCACGCTGCCGGCGCGTCGGCAGCGACGCTGGACGAGCTGCTGCTGGCGCTCGGTGACGCGGCGGCGCTGGATCTGCCCGGTCACGGCGAGAATGCCGGCGACGGCAGCGACGGTACCCTGCGGGCCGCGGCCGAGCATTGCCTGGCGGTCGCCGCCGCGTTGCCGGCCGACGGCCTGTTGCTCGGCGGCGTCGGCAGCGGGGCCTGGGTCGCGGTCGAAGCCGCCCGCTGCGATCCGCGCCCGTTCCGGGCGCTGCTGCTGCAGGATCCGCCGATGCCCGACGCCGCGCTGGCCGATGCGATCCGTGCCGAGGGCCTGCCGTCGCTGGCGCCGGACTGGCACGGCGGCCATCTCAGCCGCGCCTGGCACATGTGCCGGGACGCGCGGCTGTTTCACCCCTGGTTTCGCCGCGACCGCGCATCCATCCGGTGGACAGAGCCGCAACTGGACGAGGCGCGGCTGACACTGGAGGTCCGCGAGAAGCTCAGCGCCGACGGCTGCTGGCAGGCATTGGCCAGAGCCGCTCTCGATTATCCGTGGGCGGAGGCACTGGCGGACCTGGACTTGCCGATTCTGGCCTGTGCGCAGGCTTCCAGTCCCTGGCACTCCGCTGCCAGCCGCTTACTGGAGCAGTCGGATCGCTGCCGTTTCCTCAGCCTTCCGGACTCGCCGGCCGACTGGCCGGAGTTGCTGCGGCCGGCCGCGGGCGGCCTCTGAGGCTGTTTGATCTGCCGGTTTGCAGGCTTATACTCCGCCCGGTTACTGGGGGGCATGGGCGGCCCGCCCTGGCACGGGCCGGCAAGAGTACAGCACGACGAACAAACACCGGGCCGATCGACGCCGGCAGAGCCTGGCAGGCCGGCGGCCCGCGATGGATTCAGCTTTGCAGGAGGGTCTCGGATGAAACGGTGGCTGATCGCGGCACTGGCCCTGGCGGCGGTTTCGGTGCAGGCGCAGGACGCGGGGGGACAGTGGCGGCTCGGCGCCGGCGCGGCCTTCGGTGATTTCAAGACCGACGACAAGCTCTTCGACGACAGCCAGGTCGGCTTCCAGTTCACCGGTGGCTACCGCTTCAACAACTGGTTCGGCATCGAGGGCGGCTACCTGAACACCAGTGACTTCGAGGTATTCGTGCCGTCCGGGCAGACCGGCGGGCCGCTGCCGGGCGGCGGCAAGGCCAAGATCCAGTATTCCGGTTTCCATATCGGGGTCGTCGGTTACCTGCCGACACCGAGCGAGCAGATCGACCTGTTCGGCAAGGTCGGCTTCTACGATTTCGACGGTGACCTGAAAGTCAACGGGGTCACCGAGAGTTCCGGCAAGGCCGATGGGGCCATGGCCGGCGCCGGTGCGACCATCAGCATCGCAGAGCGCTGGGCCATCCGCGCCGAGTTCGACTGGTTCAACCTCGACTCGGCCGAGCTCTGGGCCGTGGTTCTCGGCGGCGAGTACCGCTTCTGAACCCCCGCCCGGCAGGGGCGGCCGGGCACGAAATCCACCTATCGAACGCCGCGGCGCTGTTCCGGCGGCAAGCGCGCGCGGCCGCCTTTGCTTCCGCTACACTCGCCCGTCCAGTGAGCCGCTCGCGTGACAGGCTCGCTGTCGCAGCCCGCGGCAGGGCCAAATGGCGAACAAGGACAAACGCATGAGCATCAAGTTCGAGACCAAGATCGATTTCAACAACCCCATCTGGAACCGCGACACCTGGGCCCGGATCCAGGGCGATCTGAACCCGGAGAACCAGCGCATCGGCTACTGTGCCGGCGAAGTCCTGGGCGTCAAGCCCGGCGAAGCGGTCAAGCCCCTCTGCGGCTTCGAGACCTTTCTGGCCACCCGGCTGATCCCGCAGGAGGACGGCACGATCCGGCGCCTGAACAAGGAGGTCATCTACTACACCGATCTGACCGACGAGCGCGGCATCCCGAAACAGCCGGGCGACCGGCGCATGATCGACCGCTGGACCAATCCCTGGACCGGCGAGGAAGTCAAGGTCGTGCACGTGGCCAACGACCCGTTCAACTACACGATCAGCGAATGGCTGATCCTCGCGCCGGAAGACTTCCCGGAGGATGGGTCCAAGCCAAAGCCACGCAAGATCCCGTTGATCTTCCCGTGGCGGCGCGTCGGCGAAAAGCTGGTCCTGAGCACCGACATGCACCTCTACTACCCGAATGCGCTGCAGCCCGACAAGTGGCCGCGCGAATCCAGCGGCAAGATGGCGCAGGTCTCAGAGATGATGCGCTACTGGGTCGACGTCGCCGATGTCGAGAACCCGGAATTGACGGCCATCCCCTATGTCGGCACCTGGAACCGGATCACGCCCTGGCTGCCGTGGATGCTGATGGGTCAGGAGCCCGGGCACTGCGTCTATGTCGGGCTGATGACGGCCGGCAGTTCCTTCGACATCGTGCCGGAGCATGTGGTCGAGTTCACCAAGGAGCGCTACCCGCACATGCTCGGCGCGCCGACCGAGGACTACGGCCCGAGCATCTCCAGCCTCGAGTACTACGCGCGGGAGCAGACGCCTGCGCCGCCGCTGGAAAAATAGATCCGGCGCCAGCCTGCGGTGCCGACAGGACCGCGGGCCGGCAGTCGCAGCACCGTGAACGCGCTGATCGTCTTCGCGCACCCGGAACCGCGATCCTTCAACGCCGCGATGCGCGACGAGGCCGCGCGCACGCTGGCGGAACAGGGCTACTCCGTGACGGTGTCCGACCTCTATGCCGAAGGTTTCGAGGCAGCGGCCGGTCCTGGGGATGTGCTGGAACGCGCGAATCCGGAGCGTTTCGATCTCGGCGCCGAGCAGCTGGCGGCCGCGGAGACGCTGGCCTACGCCCCGGACATCCGGCGCGAGATCGACCGCCTGTTCGCCGCGGATCTGCTGATCCTGCAGTTTCCGATGTGGTGGTTCTCCGTGCCGGCGATTCTCAAGGGCTGGATCGACCGGGTGTTCGCCTTCGGGGTCGCCTACGATTTCGGCCGCACCTGGGATCGCGGCGTGTTCCGGGGCAAGCGGGCCATGCTGTCCTTCACGACCGGCGCACCGGCGAACGTCTTCGAACCCGATGGCCGCAGCGGCGACCTGGAGCGCGTGCTGTGGCCCTTGCATGGCGGCGTGCTCGCGCTCTGCGGTTTCTCGGTGCTGCGGCCGTTCACCGCCTGGGCCGTGCCCTGGATCGGTGACCAGGGCCGCGCCGAGGTGCTGGCCCGTTACCGCCGCCGGCTGCAATCACTGGACGAGGAAGAACCGCTGTTCTTTCATCGACTGGCCGATTTCGGCGAAGACCACAGGCTCAGGCCAGACGTGGAACCGGGTACGCCGGCGCAGCACCGCGGCCCGCGCAAGCACCTGTAAGTCAACGCTAAACAACGGCCCGCGGGAAAGCGGGCAACGGAGAGCGACAATGAAGAAAGAAGCGAAGATCCGGCCGTTCTGGTACTCGGATGTCTGGCTGTTTCCGAAACTGATCACGATCATCACGACGCTGGACGAGCAGGGCAGGGTCAATGCGGCGCCGTATTCGCATATCATGCAATACGACGTCATGGCCAAGAACCCGCGGATGATCGTCGGCTTCCGTCAGGATTCCCACACTTTCAAGAATATCTGCGCGACCGGAGAGTTCGTCGTCAATTGCCCGTCCGCGGAATATCTCGATGACATGATGGAGACCGCGCGTTTCTATCCTGAAGGGGTGAACGAACTCGAGCGTACCCGCTTCACGCCGATCCCATCGCACAAGGTCAAGCCACCGAGCATCCAGGAATGCCCGCAGATCGCCGAGTGCACGGTCGACGAGATCATTCGCCTGCCGAAGAGCAGCGGGATCGTGATCGCGAATATCGAGGCGCTGGTGTTCGACGAAGAATTGATCGACATGCCACGCGAAGAACGCATCCGGGCGATGAACCTGCCGATCGGCCTCGGCGACGAGAGCCGCATGGACTATTTCCATGCGGTCAATTACGAGATCACCAGCCACCGGCTCGGCGAGACCCCGGACGGATTCAAGGGCGGCGAGGTCAAGCTCGACCTGACCTGGGCCGAGGACGCGCTGCAAACGCTGATGAGCATTCCGCCCGGCGTGCGCCAGATGGTGGCCGAGCAGACCGAGAACTTCGCCCGCGAACACGGGGATACCGAGGTCAGCCTGCAGCGCTTCCAGCAGCTCGCCGAGGAAGCCGGCATGAGTGAGGATTTCTTCGATCGCTTCCGCGAGCGCAAGGCCCGCCGGGCCTGAGGCCCTTGCGCATCCAGCTGATCTTCGAGCCCGCGTCGGCTGAGGAATTCCTGCGCCTCGGACGCCTGGCCGAAGAGCTCGGCTTCGACGCCGCCTGGACGGCCAACCACCCGGCGGCCCGGGACCCGTTCCTGACCTTTTGCCTGCTGGCCCGGGAATCCTCGGCGATCCGCGTCGGGCCGGTCGCGATCAGTCCCTTCGAACTGCATCCGCTGAAAATGGCCAACTCGCTGCTGACGCTGAACGAATTCGCCGGCGGCCGCGCCAGCCTCGTCGTCGGCGGTGGTGGTGGCACGACGATCGCGATGCACCTGAAGGCCGGGCGCGCGAGCATGTTCCCGCGGATGGTGCACGGCGTGCGAGAGTGCGTGCAGTTCCTGCGTCTCGCGGCCAGTGGCGAGCCCGTCGACCACCGTGGCGAGCTGTTCCAGGTCGATGGCTACCATGCACGCTGGGCGGCCGCACAACCGGCACCGCTGGTCTACGTCGGCGCCACGCGCGCGCAGATGCTGCGCATGGCCGTCGAGGTCGCCGACGGCGTGATGTTCAGCGACCTGACCGCCGGGCGCCTGGCAGAAACCATGCAAATCGTGGCCGATGCCCTGCCCCGGCGTGAACGGCCCGGCCGGCCGCGCCTGAACAACCTCTACGCCTGGCACGTCAAGCGAGACCGGGCCGAAGCGGCCGCCGAGGCGCGCCGCAAGCTCTGGGTCCGCGGCATGGTCGGGCGCTGGTACATCGAGCCGTTCCTCGAGCCGGCGGAGGTGGCGCTGGTCGAGAACAACATGGCCGGCATCATCCGGGCCTATGTCGAGGACCGGCCCGACATCGACGACCTGCCGGCAGCGCTGGTCGACAAGCTGGTCGAGGAACTCACCTTCTGCGGCGACCACGGTGATATCGACCGGGCCGTGGAACGTTGCCTGGAGTTCAAGGCCGCCGGGATAGATGAGCTCGCGCTGCGCCTCTACGACGACCCGGAGGAATCGATTCGCCTGATCGCCGCCACGCTCGGCCCGGAACTCTGACAGCGCACCGCACCGGCCTGCGGCCACTGGATGGCCGCTACTTGCCGGCGGGGGCCGGGCTGCGGCACTCTGGCGGCGGGAGGACCGAGCAATGAGCGAACGCCCCGCGCTGACACCCCATATTGCCTATTGCGGCCTCGATTGCTCCGGCTGCGACGTCTATCGGGCCACGGCCTGGGACGATGACGAACTGCGCCGGGCCTATGTAGACAAGGTCTTCGAGCAATTCCGCATCGAGGTCGAGCCGGCCAAGGTCGAGTGCTACGGCTGCCGAGACGAGCGGCCGAAGAGCGGCTACTGCGCCTGGTGCGAGGTGCGCGGCTGCGCGATCGAGCGCGGGCTGGAGAACTGCGCGCATTGCGACGAGTTTCCCTGTGCCAAGCTCGACAAGGTGCATGCGGCGATGATCCACGTTGGCAAGGCCGAGAATGGCATCGCCTGGGCGCGCCGCAATCTCGACCGGATCCGGGCGGAACTCGGCCTGGACTAGCGTCCGCGGCGGCTGGGAGACCGGCCGGCTTGCGGCTATAGTGCTCAGCGCCGCAAGCCAGCGATCGCCGTTCCGTTGAGTTCAGGGGCCGACAAACAGGTACATCCGGTCGTGATCGTCGGCGCCGGGCCGGTCGGCCTCGTCGCTGCGCTGTCGCTGGCCGCCCGTGGCGTACCCAGCGTCGTGCTGGAACGCGAGACCCGTGCGCCCACCGATCTGCGCGCCTCCACCTTCCACCCCCCGACACTGGACCTGCTCGAAGCGCTGGATCTGACCGCGCCGATCCTGGCCGGCGGCCTGCGGGTACCCGAGTGGCAGGTCCGCCAGCACGAGACCCACGAACGTGCGGTCTTCGACCTCTCGGTACTGGCCAGGGACACACGGCACCCCTACCGCGTGCAGTTCGAACAGGCAGATTTCTGTGCCTTGTTGCTACGCCGCGCAGGCGACTGCGACGCCATCGATCTGCGCCGCGGCCAGGTCGTCGAGCAGATCGAGCAGCAGGCCGACCGGGTGACGCTGGACGTTGCGATGAACGGCGATCGGCAACGCCTGCAGGCCCGCTGGGTGATCGCCGCCGACGGCGCATCGAGCACGCTGCGCGAGGCACTGGGCCTGAATTTCGCCGGCCTGACCTACCCGGAAACGACTCTGCTGGCGACGACCCGCTTTCCGTTCGAGGACCATCTGCCGGGGCTGTCATGGGTCAACCACGTCTGGTATGCGCAGGGCACGTTTTCGCTGTTGCGCGTGCCGGACCGCTGGCGGATCAGCCTCTACCCGGCAGACGGGGAAATCGTCGCCGCGGCACTGCGGCCCGAGCGGCTGCAGTCCCGCCTGCAGGAGATCGTGCCCAATCCCGGCGGCTACGAGATCATCGAGGCACGGCCCTACCGGATTCACCAGCGGATCCTCGACTGCTACCGGGCGGGCCGCGTGCTCTTCGCCGGCGACGCCGCGCACCTGAACAGCCCCAGCGGCGGCATGGGCATGAACTGCGGCATTCACGATGCGGTCAACCTGGCCGAAAAGCTCGCCGCCGTGCTCGCCGGCGGCGATGAATCACTGCTGGACCTCTATGACCGGCAGCGGCGGCCGATTGCCCGTGAAGAGATTCTCAAGCAGGCCGATGGCAACCGGCGCCGCATGCAGCAGCGCGACCCGGCCTGGCGCCGGCGGGAACTCGCGCGCCTGCAAGCCATCGCCGCCGACCGTGACGCAGCGCGCGAATTCCTGTTGCGCAGTTCGATGATCAGCGGGCTGCGCAAGGCAGCGGCCATGACCTGACAATGGAGCTTTCGATGCAGCCACGAGATCGCATTCCGGCACTGATCGGTCCCTGGCGGGACGGCGCCTGGCAGCGGCCGGCCAGTCACGCCCAGCGCCTGCCGGTCATCGACCCGGCGACCACGGAACCGATCACGGAGCTGGCCGAGGACGACGCCGCGTCGGTAGCGGCCGCGGTCAGCAGCGCCCGAGCGGCTTTCGAGGCCGGCGAGTGGTCGCGCGCCCCGGTGGCGGAACGCAAGGCGGTCCTGCTGCGCATCCATGCGCTGCTGTTACGGCATGCCGAGGAACTGGCGCAGCTGGAGACGCTCGGCGCCGGCATCCCGATCGCGCAGACGCGCGGCCGGCACGTCAAGCGGGCGCAGATGAACTTCGAGTTCTTCGCCGAATTCATCGCCCAGGTCGCCGACCGGCTCTACGATCAGCACCCGGACTACCTGACGCTCGTGCGCCACGAGCCGGTCGGCGTCGCGGGCCTGATCGCGCCCTGGAATGCGCCGCTGGCGCTGTCGACGATGAAGCTGGCCGGCGCGATCGCCTTCGGCAACAGCGCCGTGCTGAAGCCGTCGGAACTGACGCCGTTGCCCTTCCTGCGGCTGATGGAACTGCTGAAGGAGGCCGGCCTGCCCGACGGCGTCGTCAACCTGGTCAATGGTCGTGGGCCGGTGACCGGCGAAGCGCTCGTGGCGCACCCGGACGTCGATGTCATCGCCTTCACCGGCGGCACCGAGACCGGCCGGCAGATCGCTGCGACGGCCGGCCGAAGCTTGACGCGGGTGGTCACCGAACTCGGCGGCAAGTCGGCCAACATCGTCTGTGCCGATGCCGATCTCGACCGGGCGCTCGACAGCGCACTGCTGGCGAGTTTCTCGAACAATGGACAGCAGTGCCTGGCCGGTACCCGCCTGCTGCTGCAAGGCTCGATCGTCGATGAATTTCTGGAGCGCTTCCTCGCGCGGGTCGCGCGGCTGCGGATCGGCCCGCCGGCGGACGACCAAACCGAGATCGGCCCGCTGATTTCGCAGGCACAGCTGGAGCGGGTGCTCGGCTACGTGGACATCGCTCGCGAAGAAGGCGCCGAGATCCTGGCCGGCGGGCGGCGCAGCGAGGCCGGACCCGGGTACTACGTCGAGCCGACGGTCGTGCGGGCGCCGGACAATGCCAGCCGGATCTGTCGCGAAGAGATCTTCGGGCCCTTCGTGTCGGTGCTCACTTTCGACGATTTCGACGAGGCACTGGCAATCGCCAACGACAGCGAGTTTGGCCTCGTCGCCTACGTCTGGACTCGTGACATCGGCAAGGCCATGCAGGCGGCGGACGAGCTGCGCACCGGCGTGGTCTGGATCAATACGCCGCTTTATCGCGAACTGCGCGCACCGTTCGGCGGCTACAAGCATTCCGGCATCGGCCGGGACGGCGGCGAATGGAGCCGCGAGTTGTTCACCGAGGCCAAGACCGTGTCCATCCCGCGGCGGGATTTTCCGCTCGCGCGGCTGGGCCGGGGCGGTCGATGACCACCGGGGAGATTGACATGGAGCCAAAACAGGACAATCCCATCGCCGGCAGCCAAGTGGCGCCGAGCGCCGAAGCGCGCAACCCGCATGACCGTCCCGGGACCGTCGCGGCCGCGGTCGCGTTCAGCTGCATCGGCGTCTTCGGGATCCTGGCCGCACCGATCCTGGCACAGGCGCTGGGCAGCCAGCTCGGCTTCGGCCCGGAGCAGATCGGCCGCATCGTCTCGGCCGAGATCTTCGGCGGCGCACTGGCGTCCATCGCCGCGAGCCTGTGGATCCGCAGCCTCGACTGGCGTCTCGCCGGCGGCCTCGCGATCATCGTCGTAATCGCCGCCAATCTCCTGTCGAGCTTCCAGAGCGACGCGAACCTGCTGGCGGGGTTGCGCTTCGTCGCCGGCTTCGCCGGCCAGGGGACGGCCTTCGCCGTCGCGATCGGCATCATCAATCGCAGCTCGCAACACGATCGCAACTTCGCCTTTTCCATCGCCGCGCAGGTCAGCGTCGGGGTGTTGACGCTGCTGGCGCTGCCACCGCTGGCGCAGCGCTTCGGCGTCGCCGGCGTGTTGCTGCCGCTGGCGATCCTCGCGGCCGCGGTCCTGACCCTGCTGCCCTGGGTGCCGGACAGCGCGACCCGGGCCGCCGCCGATAGCGACGAGCCCGTCGCCGGACGGGCACCGGCCGCGAGCGGCGGCCGCGGTCCGGCAATCGCCGCGCTGGCCTGCCTGCTGATCTGGTGCACCGGCCTCGGCGGCATCTGGACCTTCCTGCTACGCATCGGCGAGGCCGGTGGACTCAGCGCCACCGGCGCCGGTCAGGCGATCGCGATCAGCACGACGGTCGGCGTCAGCGGCGCGCTGGCGGCCTCGTGGCTGGCCGGCCGTGGCGGCCGCGTCCTGCCGGTGGGGGTCGCGCTGCTGGTCCAGGCGGGCGCGATCCTGATGCTGCAGGGAGACTTCAGCTTCCTGCGCTTCGCCGTGACCGCCGCGGTCTTCCAGAGCTTCTGGAACTTCACCGGCCCCTACCTGATGGGCTCGGTCGCGAGTGCCGACCCGGACGGCCGGATCAGCGTGCTGATCCCCGCAGCGCAGACCGGCGGCTTCGCTCTCGGACCGTTCCTCGCCGGGCAGCTGATGAGCGGCGACAGCCTGCTCGCGGCCAACTACGTCGGTGCGGCCGGCTGCGGGCTGGCGCTGGTCTTGTTCCTGGCGACCGCGCTTCGGCCGGGATCGAGGGCACGCGGATAAAAAAGCGCCGGTTCGGTGTTCTAACCCGGTTAAGGGGACCCGGGACACCGACCGGCGCAGTGGGAAGATCTGGAGGATCTAGGCATCCCTAATGCCTGACGGTCATTCTCCCGGCCGGCCGTTATCGACACAATCCTACAAATGGGTTAAATTTTTGACATAATGCAGCAGACCGGCGGCCGTTGATTTGTCATGACTTCGAAAACTTATTGTAAAGCAGTGGCTTGCAATCTCCCGCGAATACCTCATTTGAAGTAGATCCGCGCCGATGGACATTCGTCCCATGCAACCGCATATGGTAGTTTTTTCTCACATATAGTGTCGGCGATGGCGCCGGCAACGAAACCGCGCTGTTGAGGGGGGCGCGGACAGCGATGGTGAACGCGACCCTGCCCGAACTCGTCGCCCAGGCCTACGAGGCCGCCTGCGGCGAACCGCCGCGTCTCCAGGCGTTCGTCGCCGAGACCAACGACTATTTCGCGGCCAGCGGTACCGCCTACCTGATCTGGGCCCGGGACGCGCCGGAGCAGATGCTGTCCGTGCAGCACCGCATCGACGACGGCCTGCTAGCGGAGATCGCCAGCCACGGGCATCGCCCCGGCAGCCTGCTGCAGCGTCTCGGCCGGGAACCGCCCGGCACCGTGCTGGCCGAAAGCCGCGGCAATGGCGCCGCCGGCTGGCCGCCCGGTGGCTATCTGGCGATGACGATCAGTGCCGACGAGGCCTACGTCAGCGCGCTGCTGCTGCTGACCGCCGACGGCGGCGACTTCAGTCAGGCCGACCGCGACACCTTCCGCGTGCTCGGGCGTTACCTCAGACGCGCCGGCTCGATCAATCGGCATTTCGTCCGTCTACAGGACGATTACCGGGTCGCCCGCCTGGTCCTCGACGGGGCGCCGCGCGGCGTCATCGTACTGGGCCCCGACGCGCGGCTCTGCTACGCCAATGCCGCGGCACGCCAGCTGCTGGCCCAGGACGACGGGCTTTGCGAGCGGGAGGGCCGGCTCGAGATCCAGAACGTCACGGCCCGGGCCCGGGTCATGACCTTCCTGCAGGCCGCGCGGCTCGGCGAGCTGCCGGTTGCCGAACGGTCGCTGGGCATCCGTGTCGTCCGCGAGAGGGACGACGCCGCCTACCAGCTCGTGCTGTATGCGCTGCCCTGGGACGAGCGCCGCGCGACGCTGAACCAGCAGCTCGGCCTGGCCATCGGCATGGTCCACGATCCAACGCAGCGGGTGCTCCCGGCCGAGGACCTGCTCGCCGTCTTTTTCGGATTGACACCGGCCGAGGCGCAACTGGCGCAGGCTCTGTGCCAAGGCAAGAGCGTGGCCGAGATCGCGGAGCAGTTGTCGGTCAGCGTGCACACGGCGCGCACTCATCTGCGGAACATTTTTGCCAAAGTCGGCGTGCATTCGCAGCACGCGCTGGTCCAGTGCATCAGCCAGAGCCTGCATATCGCTGAATGGAGCCAGTCGGAGGCGGTCGACTAAAGACCGCGGCCCCACCGGCCGATATAGCTGCAGGAGACAGGGCCGCGACCGGCCCGGCAGGCCGCTATCCGCGATGAACACCGCAGCACGCACCTGGCGCAGCGTGACCTTCGGCATCCTCGAAGGGCCGCAGTGCTACCCCGCCAGCCGGCTCGTCGGCCGCTTCATCGTCGCGCTGATCGTCGCCAACGGCATCGCCGTGGTGCTCGAGTCGAATCCGGCGATCCACCTGCGCTACCTCGAGCTGTTCACGGCCTTCGAGGTGTTTTCCGTCGTCGTCTTCAGCGCCGAGTACCTCGCCCGCCTGTGGGCAGCGGCCGAGCATCCGCACTACGCCGGCAAGGGCCCGCTGCAGGCCAGGCTGCGATACATGCTGCGGCCAATGGCGCTGGTCGATCTGCTGGCGATCCTGCCCTTCTACCTGTCGCTGTTCGTCCACATCGACTTGCGCTACCTCCGCCTGTTCCGCCTGATGCGCTTGCTGAAACTGTCCCATCACTTCGACGGACTCAGCATCTTCGCCACCGTGCTGCGGCGGGAGGCGAGTTCGATCGCCGGCGCGCTGATGATCATGCTGGTGGTCACCGTGGTCTCGGCCTGCCTGATGTTCACGGTCGAGAACCAGGCCGCCCCCGGGCATTTTCACAGCGTCGCCGATTCCATCTGGTGGGCGGTCGTGACGCTGACCACGGTCGGCTACGGGGACATCACCCCGGTGACCTTCGCCGGCAAGCTGCTGGGCATCGTGATCATGGTGCTCGGCGTCGGCACGATGGCGCTGCCGGCCGGCATTCTGGCTGCGCGCTTTACCGAGGAACTGCAGTTCCGTCGCGAACTGCTGGCCGAGAAGGTTCGGCAGGCACTGGAGGACGGCGTGCTGGACGCCGACGAGGAACGTTCGCTAGAGGCCATGCAGGAGAGGCTCGGCATCTCGCGCCAGCAACTCGAGCGCCTGATCCGCCTCAAGCAGCAGCAACTGCGCCAGTACAGCTACTGCCCCCATTGCGGCAGTTCGCTGCGAAGCCCGGCGGCCGCCGCCCGGGATTGATACGCGTCCACGCGCGCTGGCGACTGCGCTAAGCTCGCCGGTGCTGTCACTCCGGAGGGAACGGCATGCCCTTTATCGATCCTGCCTGGCAGGGCGACGTGAACTTCTATGAACTCGTGTTCGGCACCTGGCTCGCCTATGCCTTCCTGGTGCTGCTCTGGGAGCGCCTGTTGCGGGTCCCACTGCCGGAGTGGCAGTACCTGCTGCTGACCTTCCTCGGAGCCAGCTTCTTCTGGGTCAACCATTACTTCCAGCACGCGCCGTTCTACGGCTGGCTGCTGTACGGCTACACGCTGCTGTTCCTGCTCGCCTGGTATCGGGTCGCCGTCGCGCCCTGGCCACGCCGCTGGCCGTGGAAGCTCGGGGCCACACTGGCCGCCGTGCCGTTCACCGTGGCTTTCATCGCCTTCGAGAACATCGCCCGTGCCGGCGTGCGCCTCGGCCTGCAGGAATTCTGGTTCATGGCGATCGCCTATCCCGGCTTTCTCTGGCTGATCTGGTGGCGCGGACCGCGCCGGCAAAAACAGTCGAACTGACGGCTTTCCGCCATGGCCGGTCGCGCCGCCATCGCCGAGCATCTCCACTGGCCGCAGCCACCGGGCTGCGTTCTATCTCATCAGCCAGTGGAGACCGACCATGCGCTTACATCCGATTGCCGGGCTGTGCCTGGCCTGTTGCCTGCCTGCCGTGCAGGCCGCGACCCTGAGCCTCGCCGAGCTTGCGCCCGGCGACCTGCTGATCAGCGAGTATCTCGCCAACCCGGTCACGGTCAGTGACGCCGGCAGCGAGTACTTCGAGATCTACAACAGCCGCAGCGAGGCAGTCGATCTCGCCGGGCTGCTGGTGCGCGATACCGGTAGCAACCAGTTCACGGTCGGCGCGCTGATCCTGCCCCCGCGCGGTTTCGCCGTGCTCAGCAACGGCGACGGCACGGCGCTGGGTTTCACGCCCGACTACCAGTACAGCGGCATGACGCTGAGCAATACCGCCGACGAGATCCTGCTGCTGGACGGCGGCGGCCGGCTGCTGCAGCGCCTTGACTACAGCGATGGCGATGCCTTCGGCCCGGGTGTCAGCCATGAACTGGCACAGCTGCTGCCGGCGCGCAACGGCCTGCTCGGGCCACTGGCCGGCGGCGACTTCATCGCCGCCAGCCTGCCACTGGCAGCCGGCAATTTCGGTTCGCCGGGCAGCCCCGGCAACAGCCTCGCGGCCGTGCCAGTGCCGGCGGCGGCCTGGCTGTTCGCCACCGCCCTCGGCCTGCTCGGGGCCTGCCGGCGACGCGCGGCGCAGCTGCGGCAGCTGCGCTAAACTGGATGCCCAGCCACCTGTCCCGGAGTGCGCCGTGAACCTGCCCCGACCGTTGCTGCGACGGATCCCGCGAGACCAGCTGCCGCCGGCGATGCAGGCGGCATGGGACCAGGCGATGGCGAACAGCGGCGACGCGACCTTCATCGAGGTGCTCGGCAACAATCCGGCCATGTTCGACTGGTACGTCAACGGCTTCTACGGCCAGGTCTTCCATGCCGGCCGCCTGGACCGGCGCGTGCTGGAACTGCTGCGCCTGCGCCTGGCCAATCTGCACGGCTGTGCCTTCTGCAACAAGGGCGATCGCGTGCAGGCACTGGCCGCGGGACTCAGCGAAAGCGAGCTGGACGCCTTGCCGGATTACGAGAACGGGCCGTTCAGCGATGCGGAAAAGGCAGCCCTGGCACTGGCGGACGAAATGGCATTGACCAATATGCAGGGCCGGCTGACGCCGGCCCTGCACGCCCGCCTGCGGGCGCACTTCAGCGACGGCGACATCGTCGAACTCGGCATGCTGATGGCCGTGCTCTGCGGCATGGCCAAGTTCCTGTTTGCTTTCGACCTGGTCGAACGCGAGCCCGCCTGCCCGTTTCCGGCGAGCGCCTAGAAGAAGTCGTAGCGCCGCAGCCGCTGCCGAATCGCCTCCGGGGACATCCGCGGGCGGTCGACGTAATAGACCGCGAGCCCCTGCTCGCGCGCCATGCAGCGCTGGCATTGCAGGCGCCCGCGCAATTCCACGGTCTCGAACAAGCCGGCGAGTTCCGCCCGATCGAAACCGACGAACAGGCCGCGCCGATAGTCCGCGCCGGCACTCCACAGGTGGTAGCTCATGTGCCGCCCAAGGGCTGGCGGCAGGCCCTGTGGCGGGCCGAGCTGGTTCAACGCGCCCGCCTGCCCGTAGTGGGAGGCCATCAGCACCGCATCCCGGCGTTGCTCAGGCCGCAGCGAACGCCAGACCGCCGCCGTCAGCGCCACCAGTTCCGGCCAGCCATGCATTTCGGCGAAATGCGGGAAATAGCGTTCCAGCGAGGCCGGCTGCGCGAGTTTCTGCCCCTGCTCACCGTCGCGCAGGAAATCGGCCAGCCGCTGCAACTGCGCCGGTGGCAGGACCGGCGCCGCCGATGGCACGGCCGCGATTCCGCTGGCCGCCAGCAGCAGCAGCGCGGGGCGCAACCGGGCAGCGGCCGCGGTCCACCGCTCCCAGGCCAGGGCGCCGGCGACGCAGAACAGGCCGAACAGCGGCACGGCAAAATAGAATTTGACCCCGGCGGCGACGAACAGGACCAGGCAGGCCCAGGCCGCCAGGCCCAGCGCGCGCAGCGCGCGGTCCCGCGCCAGCAGGCAGGCGACCGCGCCGGCGCCCCAGAAGGGCGCGTAGACCGGGTTCATCGTCAGCAGCAGACCGAGCAACGGCCGTTCCAGCACCATCGCCTTCGGTGACGAGCTGTTGTAGGCGCGCACGAAATCCAGGAAGGGGAAGTCGTTCGCGACCTGCCAGGCGATGAACGGGGCCGCGAGCAGCAGCGCGAAGCCGGCAGCGAGCCAGATGGCAGGGCGGCCGAATACGCGCCGGTCGAACAACAGCAACACCAGCGGGATCGTCAGGCACAGCGCCAGTATCGACAGCTTGCTCAGCAGGCCGAGGCCCAGCACACCGCCCAGGGCGTACAGCAGCCGATCGTCGCCCAGCTGCAGATAGCGTGCCAACAGCAGGAAGGCCAGCAGCCACCAGAGCTGATCGAGCACGTTCATCGTGAAGATCGACTGCACGGCGAGAAAGCCGGGTGCCAGGCTCAGCAACAGCGCGACCAGCCAGCAGGCCAGGCGGCCGCCGCCGAGCACCTGGCATAGGAGCAGGCCGGCAGCCGTGACGCCGACACCGAGCAGGCCCGCGGTCGCGCGCAGGGCGAGGATCGAATCCAGCTGCAACGCCTCGAGCAGGGCGGCGAGCCAGGCGATCAGCGGCGGAAAATCGACATAGCCGAAATCCAGGTGGCGACCGGCGTCCAGGAAATACAGCTCGTCGGACATATAGCCGTATTGCTCGCCGGCCAGCGCGAGGATCCCCAGCCGCAGCAGCAGCGCACACAGCAATGGGGCGCGCAGCGCGCGCCAGCTGCCGGCCGGCGCCAGCGACATCAGCGGGCGGCGCCCCGCCAGGTGTAGACCAGGGTCACGACGTAGTTCCAGACGGCGCCGACCAGGATGCCGGCCAGCCCCGCCAGCGCCCAGCCAGTGCGTTGCTCGAAGAGGTAGTTCGCGACGCCGACGTTCGCGACGGCACCGATGCTGCAGGCGAGCACGAAGGACAGCCAGCCTCGCAGCAGCGCCCAGCCACGCAGTCGCAGATCGCGGTAGGTGATCAGGTTGTTCAGCACGAAGTTGCTGGTCATCGCCACGATCGTGGCCGTCGCCTGGCTGAACAGGAAGCTCTGCCCGGCGAGGTTCAGCAGCACCGCGAGCACGCTCATGTGGACCAGCACGCCGACGCTGCCGACCAGCAGGAAGGACACGAAGCGCGCCGGTACCCAGCGACCGACCAGCTTGTCCAACAGCAGCATGCCGTAGTCCCACATCGCCTGCGAATCGAGCTTGCTCTCACCCGCTCCGCGACTGCGGAACTCGTATGGCAGTTCGCGGAAGCGCAGCGGTTGCGGCGCCGACGCAAAGATGTCGAGCAGGATCTTGAAGCCGATCCCGGACAGCCGGCGCACCGTGGCCTCGAAGACTTCCCGGCGCAGCATGAAAAAACCGCTCATCGGATCCTGCAGCCCGTCCGGGATCAGCGGCCTGCTGAGTCGGGTCGCGAAGCGGCTCATGCCGGCACGGGTTTCGTCCAGGCCGGCACTGCCGCCCCCGCTGACGTAGCGGCTGCCGACGACGATGTCCAGCGCCTCCTTGCGCAGCAGCTCCAGCATCCGCGGCAGCAGGCGCTCGTCGTGCTGCAGATCGCCGTCCATGACGGCAATGTACGGCGCGGCGGTCGCCAGCATGCCCTCGATACAGGCCGAGGACAGGCCGCGGCGGCCGAGCCGCTGCAGGCAGCGCAGGCGCGGGTTCTCCCGCGCCAGTTCGCGCATCAGGCCGGCGGTCCCGTCCGGTGAATCGTCATCGACGACGATCAGCTCCCACTCGATGCCCGCCAGCGCCCGGCCCAGCAGCGCGACGAGCTGCCCGACGTTGGCGGCCTCGTTGAAGGTCGGGACCACGACCGCCAGTTCCGGGCCGGTCTGCATGGCCGGCACCGGCGCGACTGTAGGCTGGACTGCGGGAGATGCACTACCCATAGGGCGCGAATGATGACATCATTTTGCCGATCTGAGGCCCCCACCACCGCCCGCCCAATGGACTGGACCCTGTACCTGACGACCGCCGCGGCGCTGTTCGTGCTGATCACGCTGCGCTATTTCGCGATCGCCGGCTTTTTCTACTGGGCGCTGTGGCGGCGCGAGCGGCCCTTGCTGCGGGCCCGGCGGCTGACCGATATCCGCCCGCCGCGGCGCCTGATACTCAGCGAGATCCGCTGGAGCGTGATCGCGTCGGCGATCTACGCGCTGCCGGGCGCGCTGGTGCTGGAGGCCTGGAAACAGGGGGGCACGGCCATCTATGCCGACATCGACAGTCACGGCTGGGCCTGGTATTTCGCCAGCATCCCGGTCTACCTGTTCCTGCACGACACCTATTTCTACTGGACCCACCGGCTGATGCACCATCCACGGCTGTTTCCGGTGATGCACAAGGTGCACCACGAGTCGCGGCAACCGACACCCTGGGCCGGCTTTTCCTTCCATCCGACCGAGTCGCTGCTCGGCGCCGTGATACTGCCGCTGCTGGCTTTCCTGATCCCGATTCATGTCAGCGCGATCCTGTTCATCCTCGTGCTCATGACCGTGGTCAGCGTCACCAATCACTCGGGCTTCGAATTGCTGCCGGATCGCCTGCTGAAGGGACCGATCGGCCGCCACTGGATCTCCGCAGCGCACCACAACCTGCATCACCAGCGCTATAGCTGCAACTATGCGCTGTATTTCCGCTTCTGGGACCGGTTGATGGGCACCGACCGGCTGGAAAACGAGTATCCTTTCCTGAGCACGGCGGCCGCCGCACCGGTGCTGGAACCGGGCGAGCCCGGGGGCTGAACCCGGCGGCCGCGAGCTTTTCGATCATGATCGACACATTGTTGTTCCTGTTGCTGTTCCTGCTGGCCTTCGCGGGCATGGAGGGCGTGGCCTGGCTGACCCACAAGTACGTGATGCACGGCTGGCTGTGGTGCCTGCATGCCTCGCATCACAGCCCGCGGCAAGGGCCGTTCGAGAAGAACGACCTGTTCGCCTTCTACTTCGCCCTGCCGTCGATCCTGCTGATCTGGCTCGGCGTCAACGTCAATGAATGGTGTTTGCCGATCGGCCTCGGCATGACCGCTTACGGCTTCTGCTATTTCGCCTTTCACGACGGCATCGTGCATCGGCGGCTGCCCTTCCGTTACCGGGGCAAGAATCCCTATATGCGGCGAATCATTCAGGCGCACTACGTGCACCACGCGACCACGACGAAGGAAGGCGCCGTGTCCTTCGGTTTCCTCTACGCCCGCCCGGTCGCCGAACTCGATGCCGAGCGCCGTGCGCTGGAAAACCGGGTGAATGCCGGCGGCGCGGCCTGAGGCAAACGCTCAGCAGAGGTCCGGCTTGGCCCAGAGGTCGGCGGCCCGCGGTGGCAGGCCGCGCGCCCGGCCCACGGTGACCGCGCCGATCGCCGCCAGCGCACCCCGCAGCGCCCAGTACAGCTTGCGTCGTCCCGGCACGACGGCACGGCGATCCCAGGCCCGCGCCGCGCGCCGCCGGACGACGTTGCCGATGTCACCATAGACGCCCGCGGCCGTGCTCACGGCCCAGCCGGCGCGAAAGCCCAGCGCCCGGATGCCTTCATTGGCCGACAGGTAGTAGCGATCGGCCACGCCCAGCAGGCGCTCGACGACGCCGTACAGCGCCTCGCGCAGGCCTGGCTCCGCAATCGCTTCCGGCGCGATCCCGGCCGCGGCCAGCCAGTCCCCCGGCAGGTAGACGCGGCCGTTCGCCGCATCGTCGAGCACGTCGCGCGAGATGTTCGTGAGTTGGAAGGCGATGCCCAGGTCCGCCGCCCGCCGCAATACGTCCGGCGCAGTCGCTCCCATGACGTGAGCCATCATCACGCCGACCACCCCTGCAACGTGGTAGCAGTACAGCAGCGTGTCTTCCAGCTGTGCATAGCGCTTGCCGTCGACGTCCATCGCGAAGCCGTCGATCAGCTCCAGCGGATAGCGTTCCGGAATATGGCAGTTCGCGGCGACGCGCTGCAGGCCGGCGAAGACCGGGTCCGCGACCGGCTCGCCGGCCAGCGCAGCGCGGGTCTGATTGCGCAGGCGCTGCAGGCGGGAGCGCGCTTCCGCCGGACTGATCGCCTCGCGGCCGAAACCGAGCTCCTGGCCGTCGATCAGATCGTCGCAGTGCCGGCACCATGCGTAGAGCATGTAGACGCGTTCCCGCGTCCCGCGGTCGAACAGCCGCGCCGCCGCGGCAAAGCTCTTCGATCCACGGCGGATGGACTCCCGGCTGTTGCTGGCGAGCGCGTCCAGATCAGGCTACCCCAAGGTCGTGCAGGACCAGGCCGGCGGTCGCCTTCGCGGAATTCACCACGCCCGGCACGCCGGCCCCCGGGTGCGTCCCTGCCCCGACGAAATACAGCCCGCCTATTTTCGCATCCCGGTTGTGTACGCGAAACCAGGCGCTCTGTGTCAGAGTCGGCTGCAGCGAGAAGGCCGAGCCCTGATAGGCGTTCAACTCGGTCTCGAAGTCCTGTGGCGTGAACATGCGGCTGGTGACGAGGTCGGCACGGAGCCCGGGAATGCAGCGGCGCTCGACATAGTCGAGCACCCGGTCACGGAAGCGCGGCGCCGCCTCGTCCCAGTCGATGCGGCTGCGCGCGAAGTTCGGCACCGGCGCCAGCGCGTAGTAGCTGCTGCAGCCGGGCGGCGCGAGGCCGGGATCGGTCACCGAGGGCGCGTGCAGGTAGAGCGAGAAATCGTCGGCCAAAAGGCCGCGTTCGAAGATGTCATCGAGCAACTCCCGGTAGCGCGGCCCGAAGAGGATCGTGTGGTGTGCCAGTTCCGGATGCTGGCGGCGCAAGCCGAAGTAGACGACGAACAGGGACATCGAGTAACGCTTCTTCAGCAGGGTCCGGCGCATGCCGTCCAGCCCAGGCTCGTCACGCAACAGCGACTGGTAGGTGTGCACGACGTCGGCATTCGAAACGACGGCGCGTGCCGGCAGGCGCTCTCCGTCGCCGGTGACGATCGCGGTCACGCGCCCGTTGCGGGTCTCGATGCGATCCACGGGGCAGTTGGTGCGTAGTTCGCCGCCGAGGTCGGTGAACAGCTTCGCCAGGGCGCGGACCAGCGCCCCGGTTCCACCGCGCGCGAACAGCACGCCCCAGCGCCGCTCCAGCGCGTGGATCAGCGCATAGATCGACGAAGCGCTGAAGGGGTTACCGCCGACCAGCAGCGTGTGGTAGCTGAAGGCCTGGCGCAACTGTGGATCCTGGATGTACTTGGAGACCATGCTGTAGACCGAGCGCCAGCTCTGCAGTCGCGCCAGTTGCGGCGCGGCGCGCACCATGCTCCAGATGTCCAGGAACGGCGTGGCGGCCAGCTTGACATAGCCCTCCTGGAACACGGCCTCGGAGTACTCCAGGAAACGGTGATAGCCCTCGACGTCACGCGGGTTGCGGGCGGCGATCTGCGCGTCCATGCGCTCGAGGTCCGCGGTGTAGTCGAGCTGGTAGCCGTCCTCCCAGCTCAGCCGGTACATCGGATCCAGCTGGATGAATTCCAGATAGTCCGACATCGGCCGACCCGCGAGCTGGTACAGCTCTTCGATGCAGTCCGGGGCCGTAATGACCGTCGGGCCGGCGTCGAAGACGAAGCCCTGGTCTTCGTAGACATAGGCGCGGCCGCCGGGACGTTCGCGCCGTTCCAGCAGCAGGGTCGGAATTCCGGCCGCCTGCAGCCGGACGGCCGCCGCAAGGCCGCCGAAACCCGCGCCGATGACGGCCACGCGTTCGCCGGCGGCCGGGTTCAATGCGCGCGCTCCTGGCGCAGGCCGACCACGCTGCCGAGGGCGCGCGCGACCGGCACCGGCGGGCGCCCACTGAGAATGCGCACGCGATCGCTCCAGCTCGGCCGCCCGGCGTAGAAACGCTCGATCAGCGGCGCCGGCAGGCGGTAGAAGTGCTGCAGGACGCGATAGCGCTCTTCCGGCGGGCCGGCCAGGAACAGCATCCGATTCAGCATCCGGAAATAGCCGCCACGGCGCCACAGCGTGAAGCTGCGCGCGCGGATGCGGTCGGCCAGCGGGGCGCTGCGCAGTGCCGATTCCGGCAGCGCGGCCAGCTCATCGGCCAGCCGCACGGCCTCCGGCAGGGAGTAGCCGGTGGTGTAATGGAACAGGCCGGCGCGTACGCCGGCGCGCGGCAGTTCGGGCTGTTCGGCGAGATAGGCGGCGAGGTCGCCACCGAGCACGACCGGCAAAGCCCCCTGCTCCTCGCGCTCGACCGCGCTGACCTGCCAGCCCCGAGCCGCCGCGTAGTCCGCGATGGCCTCGCGCATTTCGGCGACCGCCAGCGCCGGGCCGTCGCTGTAGCGGGTGTCTTCGACCAGCAGCCGATCCGGCGCCAGCGGCAGCGTATAGATGAAGCGAAAGCCATCGCGCTGCGGCACGGTCGCGTCCATCAGGATCGGCTCCGCGAGGCCGGCCGGGGCGGCGAGGCGCAACTCCTGGCCGAAGAACTTCTGGAAGCGCACATCCAGTGCGCGGCTGCCCGGATCGCCGCGCCCGTCGATCACGGCCGGCGCGCCGAAACTGCGCCCGTCGGCCAGCTTCACGCCATCCGGGCGTAATTCGCTGACCTCGGCGCCCGTGATCAGCTGCTCACCGAGCAGCGGTGCCAGCGCCTCGTGCAGGCGATCGGACAGCAGGCAGTGATAACTGCCTGGCAGACGGCGGCGGCGGCGCGGGAAGATGATCTCGTGGCCCGGCCACTGTTGCGCGACCAGGGGCGCCAGCCAGGCGTGCTGCTCCCGCCTCAGGTCGGCTCCATGGAAACACCAGGTGTGGTTGCCGCCGAGGCGCTCGCCGCGTTCCAGCAGCAGCAGGCGCAGGGACGGACGCCGGGCGCGCAGCCGCCAGGCGATCAGGCTGTTCGCCAGCCCCCCGCCAACGAGGATCAGGTCCGGGTTCACTGCGGCTCAGCGCATCTGGATGCCGCCACCGGGCACGCCACCGCCGGGAACGCCGCCACCGCCGGCGCCCTCGCTGCCGGGCACGATGATCGAGGAGGCCGCCTCGCGGCGAATCTCCTCGAGGCGCTGCATCGCCTCGTTGACCGCGGCGTTGGCGCTGTCGGCGAACCTGTCCACGGCCTCGGACAGGCTCGCGGCCGGTATCTCGAAGCTCAACGGCAAGGGTCCGGCGCGGGTCATCAACTGTGCCTGACCGACGTAGATGACCGCGCGTGCCGGATCCGCCTGGCCGTCGGCGTCCACCGGCGTGAGGCGCTGGATCGTTCCCACGCGCCGGTCGGTGAACACTTCCTCCCGGTAAAGACCGTTGCGGTCCATCCTGATGTCCATCTCGCTCATATCCGCCGCCATGCGCCTGTTCCTCGATCCAGCCTGTGTCGATGCCTAAGGGTAACAGCCTGCCCCGCGCCTGCGTAGCGCCGCGCGCGCCGGCAGCGATGCTACACTCGCGCCGCAGCCCGGAGCGCGCATGCCCGACGACGCCAGCCTCCCTTACCAGGATCTCTGCCCCGAGGACATACTTCGCGCCGTCGAGGCCTGCGGATTCCGCTGCGACGGCCGCCTGCTGGCCCTGAACAGCTACGAGAACCGCGTCTATCGCGTCGGCATCGACGCGGCCGGGCCACTGGTGGCGAAGTTCTACCGGCCGGGACGCTGGTCCGACGCCGCGATCCTCGAAGAACACGGCTTCGCCGCGGAACTGGCGGTGGCGGAACTGCCGGTCGTCGCGCCGCTGGCGATCGACGGGCGGACGCTGCAACGCGAAGCCGGGTTCCGCTTCGCGCTGTATCCCTGCCACGGCGGCCATGCGCCGGACCTCGACGACGCCCAGCTGCTGCGCCAGCTCGGCCGCCTCGTCGGCCGCATGCACCTGCTCGGCGAGCAGCAAGCCTACCGGCACCGGCCCGCGATCGGCCTAGACAGCCACGGGCGGGCGTCGGCCGACTATCTGCTGGCCGCGGGATTCATCCCGGCGGAGTTGACGCTCGCCTACGAGACGCTCTGCGCCGACCTGTTCAGCGCGGTGGAGGCCTGTTACGCGCGCTGCGGCACGGTCGCCGGCTTGCGCCTGCACGGCGACTTCCACCTGGGCAACGTGCTGGTGCGGGACGAGCGGATCCACATCGTCGATCTCGACGACAGTTGCATGGGCCCGGCGATGCAGGACCTGTGGATGCTGCTGTCCGGCGACCGCGAGGCGCAGGCGCAGCAGCTCGCCGAAGTGCTGGCCGGCTACACCGAATTCCGCTGTTTCGACGCACGCCAACTGCACTTGCTGGAAGCGCTGCGCACGCTGCGGATCATGCATTACGCCGCCTGGCTCGGCCGGCGCTGGTCGGACCCGGCCTTCCGCCATGCTTTTCCCTGGTTCGACACGCCGCGCTACTGGGATGAGCACCTGCTGGCACTGCGCGAACAGCTCGCGGCCATGCAGGAAGCGCCCCTGCCGTGGCGGCCGTGAACGGCCGAGCGGCGCTCAGGCGCTGCCGTCCCCCGGCGGCAGCGCCGGCAGCAGGTAGCGTGGCCAGAGCCGTTCGCCGGCGGCCGGACGGAAGAAGCCGAAGTGCCCGATCGCGTCCAGTCCCTCCGCCGCCGGGTCCAGTCGCAGTCGCCGGAGCTCGGCACCGGCATACAAGCGCTCCAGCGCCGCGACGCTGCGGGCCGACAGGTACTCGTCGTCGCTGAAGGACAGGGACAGGATCGGCAGGTCGACCGCGGCATACAGTTGCCGGACCAGTTCGCCCTCGGCCCCGGCCGAGTAGTCCGGATCCAGGCACCAGCGGCGCCACTGCGCCATGACCCCTCTCGGCAGGTCGTCCAGCTTGCGCAAGCGCCGTCCCGGGAAATAGCCGAACAGCGGCAAGGACAGCGGGACGGCCACGTACCACAGCCACCAGACATAGCGCCGCAGCGGCAGCGCCGCATCCCGCCAGTAACCACTGCCGGTGGCGATCATGATCGCCTGCCGCAGCCGCCGCCAGTTGGGCACGAACGGCAGGATCTGGCCGCCGAGGCTGTGACCCAGCCAGCAGATCGGCAGCTGCGGTTCGCGACGGTCCAGCGCCTCCAGCACTGCCGCGCAGTCCAGCCGCGCCCAGTCGACGATGTCCGCCGGAAAGCCGCGCAAGCTGCCGTGGCGCGACGCGCCGGTGCCGCGGTAGTCGAAGCTGACGGCCAGGCAGCCCTGCGCCGCCAGCCATTCGGCCAGAGGCCGATAGAAACGCTGGTGCATGCCCATCGCCGGCACGATCAGCAGCTTGCAGCGCGGCGGCTGCGCCGGGGCATACCAGCTTGTCGCGAGCCGGTAACCGTCGCGGCAAGCGATCGCGATCGTCTCCGCCTGCATCCGTTGCTCCGTGCCTGCGGCCGGGCCGCGCTTCAGCTGCCGCCCGGCCGGCCCCAGACCAGCAGCTGGTTGTTGGCCGGCATCGGGTGGTCGGCGAGCAGCGCCAGGCCGAGTCCCGCGGCCAGCCGGTCGACCGCCTCGAAGTCGCGCAGGCCGCTGGCCGGATCCTGTGCCCGCAGCGCCGCGTCGAAGGCCGCGTTGCTCGGCGTCGTGTACTCGCCGGCGTATTTGAACGGCCCGTAGATGCACAGCAGCTCCGGGCCGCGCGCCAGCCGGGCGAGGCCGGTGAACAGCGCGACGACGCTGTCCCAGGCCATGATGTGCAGCGTGTTGGCCGTGTAGACCACGTCGGCCTCCTGCAACGGCCAGGGCAGGCGGTCGACATCCAGCGCCAGCGGTGCCAGGCAATTGGGCGGCCCCTCGGCGCTGATCCGCGCGCGCAGGCCGGGCAGCTGGGCCTCGCGTTCGGTGGGCAGCCAGCGCAGCCACGGCATCTGCGCGGCGAAGAACACCGCGTGCTGCCCGGTGCCGGCGCCGATCTCGAGTACGTCGTTATGCGCGCGCAACAGCGGCTGCAAGCGCGTCAGGATGGGTCCCTTGTTGCGTTCAGCGGCCGGCGCGAAATCGAGCTGGGTCGCCATCGTCGCATCGCCACCATCGGATCGTTCAGTGCCGGCGAGTATATCCCCGCGTCCCGGCCCGGGGCTTGCCGTAACATCGGCGGATGCGAAACCCTTACGGCGCCCTGCTGCTGATCGTGCTGAGCGCCGCCGTCGGCGGCTGGTTGCTGTATGCAGCCCTGCGCTGGCGGGCGGCGAGGCGTCGCGCGCAGCTGCGCGCCCGCCCCTTGCCGACTGCCTGGGTGGCGCTGCTGTCGGCGCGCTGCGACTGGTACCGCTGCCTCGACGCCGGCGAGCGCGGCCGGCTGCACGCCCACTTGCAGGAATTCCTGGCCAACAAGCAGTTCATCGGCTGCAACGGTTTCGAATTGAACGACGAACATCGCCTGCTGATCGCGGCCCGTGCCTGCCTGCTGGTCGTCAACCGGCCTGGCCCGCCATGGCCGAACGTGCAGCGGATCCTCGTCTATCCGGACGCCTTCGTCGCGCGCTACGCGGAACACGACGGCTGGCTCGAGCACGAGCTGGCCGAGGCGCGTGCCGGCGAAGCCTGGGAAGACGGCCCGGTCGTGCTCTCCTGGGCCGACATCGTCGCCGGTGCTGCCAGTGGCGACCACGACGTGATCCTGCACGAATTCGCGCACAAGCTGGACCAGGCGGAGCCGGACTCGCCGGGCCTGCCCTGGCTGGACGATGCCGAGCAACTGCGCGCCTGGTCCGAGGTCATGGCCGACAGCTATCGCGCCTTGCAGGCTGCCGTGGCGCGCGGCGAGGACAGCCTGCTGGACCCTTATGCCGCGGAATCACCGGCGGAGTTCTTCGCCGTCGCGACCGAGACTTTTTTTCTCGCCCCGCGCGCAATGCGCGAGCGGCTGTCGCGCCTCTACGCCGTGCTGCGGGATTTCTACCGGCTCGACCCGGCGAGCTGGCCGCCGAGAGCAACGCGAACCTGAGGTCCGGCAGGCCGGCACTCAAGTTTCGACCGGCCGGGCCGATAAGCTCCTGGCAGGCAGGTCGCGGGGAGACGCAGCATGGGGTTCAGGCTCGGCAAGCAGCCGGATGCGGGACTGCTCGAATTCATCCGGCAACTGCTGGACGACGACTGTCTCAGCGCAGCCGAGGCGACGGTTGCGCGGGCGGCGCTCGACGCCGGCATCGACAGTCTGAACGCGACCGAGCGCCGGCTGCTGGAATCCGAGGTCATCGAGCCCTGGCTCGGCTGTTGCGAGAGCTGCGGTGCCGAGCCGGACTGGAGCGAGGTGCTGCAGGTCTTCGATACCGGACTCTGCCATGCCTGCTTCGAAAAACTCGCCGGCATCGACACGCTCGGTGTGCGCCCGGACTGGATGCCGATCGCGCCAGCGCCACCGGACGACGAGGACGAACGCCAGCCGGAAACCGATACCGGCAGCGTCCACGCCAGCCTTTAGCCCCCGGCGGGCAAGCGGCCCTGGAAGCGGCTATGCTTGGCGGATGCCCGCCGCCAACGATTCCGGGATCCACTACCCACTGCCTGCGCGACCCCGCGACGGCGAGACCCTGCAGCTGGCGCCGGGACTGGGCTGGCTGCGCATGCCGCTGCCCTTCGTGCTCAATCACATCAATCTGTGGCTGCTGCAGGACGGTGACGGGCTGAGCATCGTCGATACCGGCATCGACTCCCGCAAGTCTCGAGGAATCTGGACAGCGGCGCTGGCCGGCCGCCCGGTCCGGCGGGTCATCGCGACGCACTTGCACCCGGACCACGCCGGCCTGGCCGGCTGGCTGTGCCGGGAGCATGGCGCCATGCTCTGGATGACCCGCGACGAATATCTGCTGGCCCGCGTACTGTCGGCCGATCGTCCGCCGCCGCCGCCGGAGGCCATCGATTTCTATCGGCGCGCCGGCTTCAGCGAGCAGCAGCTGGCAAGCTACAGCGAGCGTTTCGGCCAGTTCGGCGCGGTTGTGTCGGCAGCGCCGCAAAGTTACCGGCGGCTGCGGGATGGTGACGAGCTCACGATCGGCGACCACCGCTGGCGCGTCGTCGTCGGACGCGGGCATTCACCTGAGCATGCCTGCCTGCTCTGCGAAGAGCTGGGCATGCTGATCGCCGGCGATCAGGTGCTGCCGACGATCTCACCGAATGTCGGCGTCTGGCCGACCGAGCCACAGGCCAATCCGCTGGCCGACTGGCTGGACAGCTGCCGGCGGCTGCGCGAACAACTGCCCGAGGAGCTGCTGGTCCTGCCGGCGCACGGCCGTCCCTTCAGGGGGCTGCACGCGCGGCTGGCCGCACTGACCGCCGAGCACGAGCGCGGCCTCGAGCGCCTGATCGAACTCTGCCGCGAACCCAAGCGCGTCGTCGACGTGTTTCCCGCCCTGTTCCGCGGAAAGGTCAACGGCGGTAACCTGGTGATGGCGGTCGGCGAGTCCCTGGCGCACCTGCGCTACCTGCAGGCGCAGGGCGACATCGATGCCGAGACCGACGCCGACGGCGTCGACTGGTACCGGACCCGTTAGGACCGCCCCTGCGTCCGGGCCGCCATCGCCTGCATGAAGGCATCGACCGCGGCACCGTAGGCATCGACCACGCTGCGGCAGTCCTCGTTGCCCATGACCGCCTGCCACCAGCGGGCCAGGCGCCCGTCGCCGGAGGTCGGATCGGCCGGCCGCTCGAAATTCGCGAACACGGTCTTCTTGATCAGCATGAAATACGGCGCCGCCGCGCAATCGCCCAGCGTCGGCTGGTCGGCCACGCAGAACGGCCCCGGGCCCATGAAGTGCTCGAGATAGCCGAAGCCTTTCTCCAGCGCAGCGGCCGCCTCGTCGAGCTGCTGCTGGTCGCGGTTCGCCGGGTTCATCTGACGGAAGAAGGTACTGACCTGCGTGGCGATATACAGATCCACGATGCGGCCGGTCAGCCGCGAGGTCGCGCGCTGCAATGGATCGGACGGCAGTCCGGGCCGGCCGCCAGCGGCGTCTTCGAGGTATTCGCAGATCACCTCCGATTCGGCGATGCACTGGCCGTCGACTGCCAGGCTCGGGATCTTGCCGATCGGGTTGATCGCGAGGTACTCGGCGGAACGCGGCGAGTCGCCGGGAATGCCGGCCGGCTCCAGTTCCAGGCCCTTGATGCGGGCGAACATCACCACGCGAGCGACATAGGGGGAAGCGAGCGCACCGTAGAGTTTCATGGCCGACTCCTGTTTTCGTTCGTAGCCTGGATCCGGGAAACGGCTGATGTTCGACCAAAGCCGGCGCGGCCGTCAACGTCTATAATCGGCCGGGCACTGCCGCGCGAGATTTCGGTGAACGATCAGCAAGGACGACTGCTCCGCCCCATCATTGCCGCGCTGTGTGCCGGCGCGCTGCTGTGCTGCGCGGCGGGCACGGCTGCGGAGCCGATCCCGTCGGTCACGGCCGGGGAATTGCCCCGCCTGCTGGACCAGTTCGGCCAACCGGTCAGCGCCACTGCCCATGCAGGCGAGCATTTCGTCCTGATCGCCGTGTCCGCCCGGCGCCTGCGCCGCATCAAGCCGTGGGAGAAGGCGCTGCGCGAAGCCTTTCCCGATTTGCCGATTTTGCGCGTCGCCGACCTGCCGGCGGACAGCAAGGCCGACTACGAACGGGTCGCAGAAAAGCTGCGCAAGCGGCTTCCAGAAGACGTCCGGGTCGGAATCGACATCGGCGGCATCTGGGCCGCGCGGCTGGCCGTCGATACGCGCAGCCCGAATCTGCTGTTGTTCGACCCGGACGGCCGCCTGCTGAGCCAGTGGCAGGGCAACTACAGGAAGAAGCGCTTCCCGGCCGTCCGCGACGCCATCACCGCACTGCTCGGCGACCCGGCGACGCCGGCCGGCGCGGACTGAGGCGTCGGCTTCAGCCCTTGCCGAGCAGTTGGTCCCCGGTGCGGCGGGTCGGTCGCAAGCGCGTCGCCCGACCGTACATGCGCTGCTGGGCGACCGCGTTCGCCGCCAGCCAGGCCAGCAGCGCTGTGCCGAACATTGCCCCCATTGGCGCCAGGATCTCGATCAGCGGGTCTTCGCGCCAGAAGATGCCGCTGTAGGCTTCCAGCGCCCAGGTGTTCGGCGTCAGCCAGCCGAGCTGCTGCAGCGATTCCGGCATGAAGATCCGCGGCACCATGCTGCCGCCCAGTGCCGAGACGATCAGGATCGCCGTATTTGCGATCGTCTGCGCCTGGCGACGCGTCGTGCAGGCCGTGGCCAGCAGCATCGCCAGCGCCGACGCGCAGGCAACGGCCACCAGCGTCACCAGCAGCCATGGCAGGAAATGGCCCGGCAGATCCAGGCCGTAACCGAGCCAGCCGACACCGAAGATCACCGCGACCTGCAACACCCCCTGCAGGACCAGGTAGAGAAATTTGCCATTGACCAGCACGCCGATGCCGCCGGGGCCGGCGAGCACGCGGTCCAGCACGCCGTTCTCCTGCTCTTCCAGCAGCGAGACCGCGCCATGCACCGAGGCGAAGAGCAGGAACATGAAGGCCACGGCGCCGGCTGAGTAGGCCACGAGGCTGAGCCGCCCGCCGTCACCGGCCACCGGCTCGAAGGCCAGCATGTCCTCGAAGGACCAGCCGCTGCTGCGGCCGGCCTCGGCATCTTCGCGCAGTTCGGCCAGCCCTTCGGCCAGCTCCGCGTGCTGTTCCTCGGTCAGCGTCAGGAACTGGTTTTCCAGTTCCGCGACGACATTGCCCATGGCCACATCGGGCAGCGCGCCGAAATAGGCCTGGCGGATCCGGCCGACCAGCATCGGCACGGCCACGGCCCGCGCCGGATCGCTGTAGATCACGATCGGTTCCGGCCCGAAGCCGCCGGCGGAATCCAATGGCTCGGCATCGGCCCGCAACAGCAGGCCGACATCGGCCAGCCCACGCCGCACCCGCTCGCGCAAGGTCCGGCGCGCGGCCTCGCCGGCGCCGCCGAGCCGTTCGATGCGCAGCGCCGGGCTTTGCTCCAGTGCCGCGAGCAGCCGCGTCGAGGTATCGTCGCCGATCTCGTCGACAACCGCCACGTCGAGGTTCAGCGTGTCGCCTGTCGTGGCCGTGAAGATTTCCGCCATGATCACGAAGAACACCGCCGGCAGGACGAAACTCATCAGCAGCGCGCCGCGATCACGCAGCAGGCCGAGCAGCATGGCACGGAAGATCGCGACGCTCACGGGCCGATCTCCTCTCCGGTCACACGCAGCAGTACGCCTTCGAGACCGGGCGCGCGCACGCGCAATTCCGCCGGCGTCAAGCCGACCTCGCGCAGGCGTGCGTCGAGCTCACCGAGCCGGGAGAAGTCACCGGCCACCGGCCCGGTCCAAGCGAGCTCACCGCGTGCCGGGCGCAGGTCCAGGGAACGCAACAGCGCCCGGCCTGGCGCGTCTGGCACCTCGCGCAGCACCAGCTTGAGCTCCTGCATGCCATGGAACTCGCTCTCGACGAGCTGCGCTGGCGATCCGGCCAGCCGGATCCGGCCGTCGAGCATGACGAGCACGCGATCCGCCAGCGCCTCGGCCTGGGCCAGGTCGTGGGTCGTCAGCAGCACGCCGAGTCCGTCGTCGCGCAGGCGGCGCAACAACTCGTGCACGCGTTCGCGGGCATCCATGTCGACGCCGACGGTCGGCTCGTCCAGCAGCAGCACGCGCGGGCGGTGCAGCAGGCTGGCGACGATGTTCAGCCGCCGCCGCATGCCACCGGACAGTGCGTCGCTGTGCGCGTCGAGGCGGCCGCTCAGCCCCGCCCAGGCGGCGGCTTCGCGCACTCGCGCCGGCAGGGCGCTCCGCGGTACGCCCATCATGCGCCCGAAGACTTCGAGATTTTCCCGGACGGTCAGATACGGATAGACCGCGAGATGCTGCGGCACGAAGCCGAGCTGCGCGCGCACCCCGGCGACGCGGCGCGGATCCTCGCCGGCCAGCGACACGGTACCGGTATCCAGCGCCAGCCGGCCGCAGGCGGCCGACAGCAGCGTGCTCTTGCCGGCGCCGTTGGGCCCTAGCAGTACGAGGATTTCGCCGGGAAACAGCGTCAGGTCGACGCCGCGCAGCGCCGGCCAGCCGCCGAGGCGCTTGGCGGCCTGGCGAATGCTGAGTATCGGCTGCTCGTGAGCGGCGGCTTCGGCGCTGGACATCCGGGCTGGTCGGTCGGCTGCTGCAAACGGGCGACGGCCCGCGTCCGGCGCAACTGTAGCACCGCCGGCTTCAGGCGGCACCCGGCCCGGCGGACGCGGGCGCGCCGCCGCCGGGCACCGCCGGGCCCGAGCTGGCCCAGCGCAGGAACTCTTCGCCGACCAGCGGCCGGCTGATCGCGTAACCCTGCGCGATCCCGGCGCCCTGGCGGCGCAGCCATGCCCATGCCTCGGCGGTCTCGACACCTTCGGCGACCAGCGACAGGCCGAGGCTGTCCGCGAGACTGATGACGGCCTTGACGATGGCGCAGTCGGTCTCAGCCGCCGGCAGTCCGGTCACGAAGCTGCGGTCGATCTTCAGCTCGTCGATCGGCAGCCGTTTCAGTTGCGCCAGCGAAGAATAGCCGGTGCCGAAATCGTCCATCGACACGCGCACGCCCGCCTGCCGCATCTGCTCCAGCACGGCCACGGCCTGCTTGAAGTTGCGCACGATCGCCTCCTCGGTCACCTCGACGATCAGCCGCGACGCGCCGAGATCGCGGCCACGCAGGCAGTCGGCGACCAGCCACGGCAGTTCGCGATCGAGCAGGTCCGCCGGCGACAGGTTCACCGACACGGCCAGCACCAGGCCCGCTTCCTCCCAGAGCCGGCACTCCGTGATCGCGGTCTCCAGCACCCAGCGGGTCAGCGCGCCGATGCTGCCCGACCGCTCGGCGATCGGGATGAACTCCGCGGGACTGACCGGCCCGAGGTCCGGGTGCTCCCAGCGCAACAGCGCTTCCGCGCCGATCAGCTTGCCGTCCCGCATGCGCAGCTTCGGCTGGAAGCGCAGCGATAGCTGCCCATCCTGCAAGGCCTTGCGCAGTTCGGCGACGATCCGGGTGCGGCGCACGCGCTGCTCCTCGTCGCCGCGGCGGTAGCGCTGGCAAGCCAGTCCGGTCTCGGCCGCGCGACTGGCGGCGATGCTCGCGCGCAGCAGCAGTTGCTCGGGTCGCGAGCCGTTCTCGGGCGCGACGGCGATGCCCAGGGCGGGCCGGACCGGCACCGTCAGTTCACGCAACGCGACGCCGGCCGCCAGCGAGCGGCTCAGTTCGGCCGCGAAACCCTCTGCGCTCGTGGCGTCGATGCCCGGCAGGACCGCGATGAACACGTCGCTTTCGCTGCGCGCCAGCCAGCCCCGTTGCATCAGCAGCGTGTTGAGCTGGGCGCCGGCCTGGCGGACGTAGGCATCGGCGATGTCATGACCGAGCGACTCGCTGATATCGACGAAGGCGTTCAGCAGGATCTTGACGACCGCGACCGAGTCCGGCGGCTCGGGACCGGCCAGCAGGTCGCCCAGCCGCTCCAGCAGGCGATCGCGCGTCGGCAACCCGGTCAGCCCATCGTGCCGAGCCTGGTGCAGGATGCGCCGCTCGCGCTCGGCGATGCCGGCCTGCATCGCGTTGAAGGCCGAGGCGAGCTGCCCGAACTCATCGTCACTGCTGAGATCGACCGGCCTGCCGTAGTCGCCGGACTGCATGCGCCGGGCCGCCCGAGTCAGCAATTCGACCGGTCCCGCGACGGTCCCGGCCAGCCACCAGGCGCCGACGATCCCGATCAGCAGCGGAATCGCGGCCAGCAGCAGCGCGGCCGAGCGCAGCAGCTCGTAAGGCTCCATCGCGGCCGCGAGCGAGCGGCTGAACAGCAGCTGCAGCCGTGGATCCGCGGGCAGCAGCGGGCTGGCCGCGACCAGGATGCGATCGCCGTCGACGGCGATCTCGCCTGCGCCGGCGAGCGCGCGCTCGAGCGCCGCCGCCGACCAGCGCCGCCGGTCGGCGGGCGGCCGGGACGAGGCGAGCCAGCGACTGCCGCCGGCGAGCCGCGCGACGAGGCTGACATCCTGCCCGGTCAGCGCCGCCAGGTCCCGGGCGTAACGGTCGTCCAGTGGATAGCCGAGCGTCACCCAGGCCACCGGCAAGGGCGCGCGCAGCGCGACCGTGTAGGTCTCGAAACCCTGCCCGCCGGACAGCAACAGGCCATGCTGCGGCACGGCGGGGTCGGCGTCGGCCGCGGGCCGGAAGTGCCCGGCCAGCGCCGGATCGCCCGTGGCCGCGACCGGCGAGCCGTCGAGCCGGTGCAGCAGCGCCAGGCTGGCGCCGGCCCGGTGGGCGTGATTCGCGAGCGCCGACCGGATCGTCGGCGCGTCGCCGCTGGCCACTGCCTGCTTGAGCCCGTAATCGGCCGCCACGGTGCCGGCCGCGGCACTGAGTTGCCCGGCCCGCTGGCGCGCATGCTGCCGGTAGACCTCGCCCGCGGCCGCCAGGCTACGGACCGCGCGCGCGGCGACGTCCTGGCGCGCCAGGTACAGGATCAGGCTGACGCTGGCTAGCTCCGTCACCAGGATCAGCGCCGAAGCGATCAGCAGGACTTTGCTGCGCAGGCTGTGCATCGCCGTTTCGCGGTCCGGAAGGAGGTTCAGGGTAGCGAAGCGCGACCTGACATAATGTGACTCCGCTCACGGCGCCAGCGCCCGGGTGCCGCTAGCCTGCCGACGGAGGATTGCGCGGAGGGACCCGCGATGCGGCTCATCGTGTGCGGCTGCCTGGCGATTTTCACGATCGCAGCGCAGGCGGCCGACCTGCAGCTACGCCTGCGTGACGCCGCCGGTGACGCCGCCAGCGACACGGTCGTCTATCTCGTCGGCCGACAGGCGCTGAGCGCCGACCGGCGTTTCACGATCCGGCAGAAAGACAAGCGCTTCATCCCGGCGATCGCCGTCGTGCAGGCGGGCACGACGGTGGAGTTTCCGAACGAAGACCAGGTGAGCCACCACGTCTACTCCTTCAACCGCCCGAACGCCTTCGAGTTGCCGCTGTACCGCGACGACCTGGTGCCGGCCGTGCGCTTCGACGAGCCCGGCATCGTCGTGATCGGCTGCAACATCCACGACTCGATGCTCGGCTACATCGTGGTCGTGCCGACGCCGCACTTCGGGATCACCGATGCCGGCGGCGAACTCAGGCTCACCGGCCTGCCGGCCGGCCGCTACCGGCTGCATGCCTGGTCGCCGCGCCTGGATCCGCTGAACGCGGTCGCGCTGGGCCCGGTCGACATCGGCGGCCGCGATCTGAGCCTGCAGCTCGCGCTGGACCGGCGCCTGCGCAGCGCGCCGGCCCCGGGGGGCGACGACGCGCTGGCCTGGGACGAATATTGATGAAGCACGGCTTGCTGCTGCTGGGCCTGGCCTGCGCCAGCGCGATCGCCGGCGAGATCGATCGCCACCGGCTGGTGATCGGCGCCGATCTCGCGCTGGTCGCCGCCGGCAGCGAGCTGCCGTCCTGGCTGCACCACGGCAACGGCAAGCTGCGATTCGACGGCGATCACGACGGGCTCAGGCCGAGCCGGCTGTTCGCCGACTACCGCGGCCGGCTGACACCGAACTGGTTCCTGCACGCCGTCGTGAACTTCAACGACACCGTGTCCGAAAAGCTGGACCTGACCGAGGCCTACCTCGCCTGGCGTCCGCTGCCGGCCAGCGCCTGGCGCCTGCGCGGGCGGTTCGGGGCCTTCTACCCGCGCCTCTCGCTGGAGCACGGCGAGCCGGCCTGGAGCAATCGCTACGCGCTGTCGGCCTCGGCGATCAACACCTGGATCGGCGAGGAGCTGCGCACGCTGGGATTGGAGCTGACGCTGAGCCGGCGGCTGCAGCGCCATCCGCAGCACCAGCTGAGCATCGAAGGCGCGATGTTCTTCGGCAACGATCCGCTCGGCGGCCTGCTGGCCTGGCGCGGCTGGTCGGCCCACGATCGCCAGACCGGCCTTTTCGGCAAGGTGCCGATGCCCACAGTCTCGGTCATCGAGCCGTGGCGCGAAGACGGGCAACCGCCGGCCAGATTTCCGCCCTTCGAAGAAGTCGACCATCGCCCCGGCTTCTATGCCGGCGCCAGTTGGCAATGGGAAGAACGGCTGCGCCTGAAGTATTTCTTCTACGACAACCACGCCGATCCCGAGGCCGAGACGGCCAACGGGCTGTATGCCTGGGAGACCTGGTTCAATCACCTGGGCCTGCAGCTCGCGTTGCCGGCCGGCTTCGGCCTGCTGGCGCAGTGGCTGGACGGCAAGACGCGCATGGGCGAAGACCTCGGCCCGTGGCGGGTGCAGGACCTGCTCTTCGATGCCAGTTACCTGGCCTTGACACGGCGCTTCGGAGAGCACCGACTGACGGCCCGCTACGAGTGGTTCGACCTGCAGCCGTACAACGACCCCCCCGGCATCACCAACCAGGACAAGGGCAATGTGCTGGCCGTCGCCTGGCTGTACCGGTTCCGGCCGACGCTGCGCATCGGCGCCGAGTACCTGCGCATCGAGAGCCGGCATTGCCGGCAGGCGGCCTGCGCCTGGGTGTTCCACGGGCTGCCGCGCGATACCACCGAAGACCGGGTCCAGCTGACCCTGAGCTGGGAGTTCACGGCCGGCCGGCGGCGCTAGAAGCCGGCAGCGAACTGCAGCCAGAACTTGCTCAGGTCGCCACCGAATTCTTCGGCATCGAAACCCGCGTATTTGAGCAGCAGGCGAAAGCGCTCGCGGAAGGTCCAGGCAGCCGACAGGTCCAGTTCGCTGCCCCAGTCGCGGCTGCGGCGGTCGGATCCGAAGTCGTGGACCCGCAGCTGGAATTCGCCGTTCCGCCAGCGCCACTGGGCCGCGAAGTACAGGTCGCGGATCCCGTCGTTGAGGCCGAAACTGCTGGCCGCGGCGAAGCGGTCGGCCCAGCCCTGGAAGCGGTGCAGGCTGGCCAGCGGCGTCCGCAAGCCGCCGCCGGTCACGTCGGCGCTGCCGAGAACCTCGTAGCCCAGCGCCAGACTCGCGCGCCAGGGCTGCCAGTGCAGGCGGCCCTCCAGCAACAGGTAGTCCGCGGCGAAGCGGACGCGGCTACTGCCATGGTCCCGCTGGGATGCGAACTGCAGGCTGTAGTCCAGGCGCCAGCCACTGCGCAGCGCAGCCGCACCATCGGCGCTGATGCCGATGGTGGCGTTGGACAGGGTCGGTGCATTGTCGAAGTCCATCAGGTAGACGAAAGCGCCGAGTTCCAGCAGCGGGCCGAAGCGCCAGCGCCCGTCCAGCAGGTGGATCCGGGTATCGAGGTCCCGCGCCGGGGCACCGCGCTCCGGCCCATAGATGCGGTTGACGGAGAAGATATAGGCGTAGCTCAGCCGGTACGGCGCCGGCGGCGTCCAGTCGATGCTCAGGCTGTCGAAGGTCTGCTCGTTCTGGCGCCAGCCATGGCCGCCGACGAAGCGCTGCCGGCCGCGCTCGATGCGCTGACGGCCGAAGCCGATCGCGAGCGAATCGATGCCGAGATAACGCAGCCAGAACTGGTTCAGGTCCGTGCCTTCCGGATCGGGCACCTGCGGGCGGTCGACCTTGCCGTTGCGCGTATCGTTGAAACGGTCGTTGCCGATGTGCCTGACGTCGTCGAATTCGACGAACAGGCGCCAGTCGCCCAGCGGCGCCGGTGCGAAGCCGAGCCGGGAGCGCAAGCTGTGCGCGTGTGCGTCGCGCGCGAAGGGTTCGTCGTCGGCAAACTCGTAGCGGTAGCGGAAATCCAGCGTCACGCGGCCGTTGCCGATAGCCGTCGCCAGCGTATCGCCGGGACCGGCGACCGCCACCGGGCCGGCGACCGCCACGGCCGCGGCCAGCACGACCCGCTTCGCGCTGCGCATCAGGACTCCCCCGTCCAGCCAGTCCCCGCGCCGCGATCCGGTTCGCGGCGCGGCGGCGCGCTATTGTATCCGCTACCGGCGAATGCGGCAGCGCCGGCTCAGTGCCGGCGTCCGAGCTCCAGCAGTACCGTCCCGCCGGTGGCCGGTCCGCGCAGCGCGGCCTCCAGTTCGTCGAGCCCGGCGAGCCGCCGCCCGCTTGCGCCGACCTCACTCGCCCAATCGGCCAGCGGCGGCTGCGCCACCAACGCCGCCGGCCGACCGGGGTCCAGGCCCGTCGGCTGCAGCTCGCCGGGCACGATCAGCGTCAGGTCCAGCGCCAGCCGCGCGGCCGTCACAAAACTCGCCCATTGCGCCAGGCAATGCTCGCGGCTGCTGAGCCCGATCACCGGCCGGCCGCGCAGCGACGGGATGCTGCGCGTGGCCAGGGACGCAGCGATCATCGCCGGCAAACCGAAAGCCTGCGACTCGTCGCCGGCCGGCAGCAGGACCCGTTGTTCGCGGCAATCGAAATAGCGGGTGAACCCATCGTTGCCGGCACCCAGGTCGACGACCAGCACCGCCTCGGCCGGCAGGCACCGGCCGAGCCGCTCGAACAGCGCCACCTCCGGCCGGTCACGCTTGCCGCCCGCCGCCAGCCGCGTTTTCTCCGCCTGCCAGGCCGCGCGCCGGGCTGCCACGGCGCGCCGCCATGGAGCATCGCGATCGGCCGGGCCCAGGCCGCGGGCCAGTTCGGCCGCGGTGCGGCCCGGATCGGCCGGCAGCGCCTCTGCAACCGGGCGCAGTGCGCCGAGCCGCGCGACATCGGCGTCGACCTGGACGATCTCGGCCAGCCAGTCCAGCCCGGCCAGTGCCGGCGGGCAGGCGCCGAACAGCAACAGCAGGTCGGCCTCGCGCAGGCACCAGGCCGCGACCGGTGTGCCGCCGCGGCCCAGCACGCCGGCGGACAGCGGATCGGTTTCCGGCATGCTGCCCTTCGCCATCCGGCTGGTCAGCACCGGCGCGCCCAGCCTGTCGGCGAGCTCGACGAGGGCCGCCGCGGAAATGCCGGCGCCGTCGCCGACGACGATCGCCGGGCGCTGCGCGGCCTGCAGGCGGCGTCCGAGCGCGGCCACCGATTCCGGCGCCGGGGCGAGCGGCGGATTCCAGATCCGGCCCGCCGGCGAGCCGCTTCGCTGCTCGCCGGCCGGCGCCCGCGATCGCCCTGCCGCCGGCAGCACCAGCAACGCCGGCCCACGCCGCAGGCTCGCGGCCCGGCAGGCTCGGCCGATCGTGTCGGCCAGATCCGATCCATCGCGGGCCGGCCATTCGAACAGCGGCGGCTCCGGAACCGGGGCATCCGGCTCAGCGGGCGCACCGAGGCCCGGGGGCCGGCGCTCGACGATCGCGAGCACCGCAGCCGAACCGCCGGCCGCGGTCAGCAGCGCCGGCCAGATCACGGCCGGGCCCGCACAGGCCGCCGGTCCGCCGCTCAGGCGGGCGAAAGTCGCGGCGGCCGCAGCGGCCGCGGCCGGATCCGGTAATTCCAGCCAGTCGCGATCCGCCGGATCGGCGTCCCCACCAACGGTTCCGGCCACCGCGGCCGCCCAGGCGCCACCGCTGGCAAAAACCGGCTGCAGTCCCCAGGCGCCGAGCGTATCGGCGAGCAGCTCGGCGACCGTGGCCGGGACTTCCAGCGGTTCGCGCAGGGCCACGTAGACCCCGTCGTCGCGCAGTTCGACCGGCCAGCTCTCCACCGCCGGCCCTTGACCGCCCGGCGGGTGGCCGGTCAGCGCATCGAAATCCGAACCGTGCCAGGGGCAGCGCAGGCAGTGACGGCCCGCAGCGTCGCGCAGCAGCTCGCCGTCGGCCAGCGGCCCGCCGCGGTGCGGGCAACGGGCGTCCAGTGCCGCATACTGCTCGCCGATGCGGACCAGCACCAGCGCGCGCCGGCCGGCCTGCACGGCCCGACTTTCGCCGTCGGCCAGCTCGGCAGCGCCGGCGAGCCGGTGCCAGATGGTGCGGAAGCCGGCCTGCGCGTCCAGTTCCTCCTGCGCGATGCGTTTGTGCGAACCATCGCAGAACGGCGGCCTGGCCGTGCGCTTGCACTGGCAGAGGAAATACTCGTCATCCTCCTCCGGCGTGAAGGCGAGTGGCTCGAAACCGGTGCCCGCATGCGAGCCGTCGCAGAACGGCTGCTGTCGCGAACGCCCGCAGCGGCACCAGTAGACCGTGCGCCCGGCGGCCAGCCGGCGCTTCGCCGGACGCGTGTCGGCAATCCGCGGTTGCTCCATACAACGCAGTGTACTCAATCGGTCTCGAGCGAGCCGCGGCTTGGACGCCCGGTGAGCCGCGGCGCTAGACTCGCGCCATGTCCGGTCATGCGGCTGAACTGCTGGACCTGCCGCGGCGTGCCGGAGAGCGGCTGCGCCGCCGCTGGCTGCCGTCCCTGCTGCTGGGCGCCTGGCGCGCGCAGGAGTCCCTGGCCGTGACCGGCGCCCGCCTCAGCGGGCTGCTGCGGCGGCCGCTGCATGTCGAGTGCTATTACGCGCTGGATTGCCCCTACGGCGCGATGGCCCTGCAAGCACTGTCCAACATCGCCGCCCGGCACGGGGCCGTGATCGATGCGCGCCTGATTCGCCGGGAGACCGCGGGCGGCCAGCCCGAGCCGGCCGTGCGGCCGGCCTATGAACTGCTCGATGCCCGAAGACTGGCCCGGCGCTACGGGCTGCCTGCACCAGCCGGCCGGGTGCCCGACCCCGAGCGCCTGCGGCACTACGAGTCGCGCGCCGTGGCCGCCGAGCAGTCGGGCCGCGGCATCGAATTCGCGGTCGAGGCACTGCGCCAGTTGTGGCGTGCCCGGACCGACGACCCATCAGCTGACGACGGTGCGAATTCCCCGATCGGCGCGGGCGAATCCGCACAACTCCCCGACACCGCGGCAGTCGAAGCCTGGCTCGCGCGCAATCGCCACCGATTGCAACAGCGCGGACACTGGAGCGTGCCGAGCGTGCGCATCGCCGGCCAATGGTTCTTGGTCCACGAGCGGCTGGAGCAGATCGACGCGTGGCTCGCGAGGCTGGCGCCATGAGCGAGGCCGTCGTCGAGTTCTTCTTCTCTTACCGCAGCCCCTATTCCTACCTCGCTGCAGCGCGCGTCTTCGCGCTCGCCGATCGCTGGCGGCTGCGCGTGCAGTACCGTGGCGTGGCGCCGATGGTAAACCGCGGCGTCGCGCTGCCACGGGCGAAGAAACTGTACCTGCTCCGTGATGCCGCGCGGGAAGCGCGCCGGCTGGGGATCCCGTTCGGGCCTGTGCACGACCCGCTCGGCGAAGGCGCCGAACGCTGTCTGGCGATCGGCGAGCTGGCCGCCGAGCTGGGCCGGGCGCGCGAGTTCGTGACCCTGAGCGCACGGGCGATCTGGTCGCAAGCCGCCGATGTCAGCCGGCCACGCGTACTGCGCACGCTCTGCCAAGCCGCCGGGCTGGACTGGCGCCAGTGCGAGCAGGCGCTGGCCGAACCGCGATGGCTGGCCCGCTGTGAGCGCAATGCGGAATGCCTCCGCGCTGCCGGCCACTGGGGCGTACCGACGATGCTCTTCGACGGCGAGCCGTTCTGGGGACAGGACCGGATCGAGGATCTTGAGGCCAGGCTGGCCGCGGCCGGCGTCCCGGCCACCGAACCCAAAGCGGCGGCAGCGCCGGGCGTTTCGGTTTAGACTTGCGCCGCCCCAGACGCGGCCGATCGGACGATGACGATGTTGGCAAAGACTTCCGTTTGCACCCTCATGGCCCTGCTGCTCGGCGCCGGCCTGCCGGCTGCCGCGGCCGAACCCGGCGATCTCGCCGAGCCGGCTGCCGCGGCGGAGCCGGGCGACGATCTGGCGGCGCTGACCGACGAACAGGCGGCCGTCGCGCAGGCGATGCTCGACTTCATGGCCTCGCTGGAATCGGACTTCTGGCAACGGGTCGATGCCTTCAACCACGGCCATAGCCGCGAGGAATCCTTCGCCTGGGACTTTCCGGAGAACGGCCACTACGAGGTCCGCGTGCACCGTGGCGACGTGATCGAAAAGGCCGGCCTGATGACCGTGCGCACGACGGTGGAGAAACCGCCGTTCATCAACGGGCTTCGCTGGAACCGCTTCATCGAGGTGGCAGTGCATCCGCGCACGCCGCTGGTCGGCATGCTGCATGCCACCCTGTCGGTGCAGGTGTCCTCCAAGGGCGTCGGCAACATCGGCGCGACACTGGACATGATGCAGAGTGCGCAGCCCGAGGAAGACCTGCAGCTGATGCGCGAGCGGGTCTCGGCCGTGCTGCAGGCGCATGGCCTGCCGAGCGACCGCTACCGCTCGCGTGGCTGCGGCAAACCCAATGCCGGCATGTGGAAGTGGCACCGGCTGAGCACCTGCACCGGCATCAGCATGTATGGACCGAAGCTGCGCGCCGACCGCCCGACCTTCGCGCTGGCCAGCGAACTGTATCGCGCGGTCGTCGACAGCTATTTCGAGATCCTGTCGCGCCGGGTGCAGCAACCCTTCGGCGAGGTCGAACTGGCGGCCCAGGACCGCATGCGGCGCCGCTGGCTGGAGGACCAGCTGTTCTGGGACATGCTGGCGAAGACCTTCGTGCCCTACGAGGCCTGGTCCGCCGTCAACGCCCCGCCGACCGTGCACTTCTGAGCGGCGGCGGTCGACCGGGGCCGCGGCGGCCGGTACCTCAGGGCGCAGCCGCCAGGTTCTCCTTGAGTCCCTCGCGCAGCAGGCGGATCGCCTCGTCGCTGCGGCCGGTGTCTTTCAGCACGTCGCCCATCATCATGTAGGCATAGTTGCGGATGGTCTGGTTGCGCGTCGATTTCAGCACGTCGCGCAGGACTTCGATGACCCGCGCCTTCTCGCCGCGGTCTTCGTAGGTCTCCTGAATCTTCTGCAATTGCAGGATCGCCGATTTCTCCGCGTCCGCGTTGATCTCGTGCGCGGACTCGATCACCGCGAAATAGTCCTGCATGATGCCGAGAAAGGTCTGCATCATGCGCAACTGCTCCGCGGATGGTTCCTGAGCCGCGGCGCCCGCGGACAGGCCCAGCAGGCCCATGGCGAGCAGCGCCAGGGCGATTCTCTTCGGTCTATCCATGATGTGTCTCCTCGAGGGTGGTTTCCAGGTGGCTCCGCCGATGTGGCCGGGCCCGGTCCGCCGGCGGGCCGGCGCGGGGTTTCGGCGGCAACGGCGGAGCCGAATAACTGCGCAGCCGCGTCAGGCTGGGCGAGCGCAGCGATGGCTTGTCGGCCATGACCCGGGACAGGGCCGTCAGCGACGGTGCCGGCCCCAGGCCGGCGACCATCGTTCGCGGCGGTTCGGCGGGTCGCAGCAGCAGCAAGGCGACCACGACGAGCGCCGCGGCGGCGGCCGCGGGCAGCCAGGCGTAGCGCCGCGGCGACGAGCGCGGCAAGCGGGCCTGGACGCGCGCGGCAAAGCCCGGCGGCGCCTCGATCGCCCGGTAGTCGCGTTTCAGTTGCTGGCCGTGCTCACGCATCAACCGGCATGCTCCTCGTCGAGCAGGCCGCGCAAGGATTGCGTCGCCTGATGCAGCAGGGCCTTGACCGTGCCTTCGCGGCAGCCCATCGCGCGGGCCGTCTCGCGCACCGGCAGATCTTCGAAGACGCGTAGCAGCACGACTTCCTGCTGGCGCGGCGGCAGTTCTGCAAGTACCGCGCGCAGGCGCCGCGCCGCTTCGTAGCGCTGCAGTTCGCCGGCCGGGCCGGGTCCATCGTCGGCCAGTTCCGGCAACGCATCGTCACGCCGGATCCGGTTGAACTCATGGCAGACATTGCGCGTCGTGCGGTACAGCCAGGTGAACGGTGCCGAGCGAAAGCGGAAACGCCGCAGGCCCTGATAGCTGCGAAGAAAAACTTCCTGCGCTGCGTCCTCGACGAGCTGGGGATCGCTGAGCCAGACGGCACAGAGCCGGCAGATCCGATGCTGGAACCGCTGGACGATGGCGGTGAAAGCCTGTTCGTCACCGCGGCGGAAACGCCGCAGCAGCTCGCTGTCCGCTGCATCGAGATCACGCATCGAGCGGCCCATTCCGTGCCTTGGTCCAGGCAGCGCGCACCAGCTCTGTCCACCGTCACCATCGAACCCCGGCTACGATAACAGGAAGCCGAGCGGCGGCTGGCCGCTCTCCGGCAGATAGAAGCGCCGCAGGTTCGGCAACACCAGGTCGAGGTCGCCCGGCGCGACGCCAAACCAGAGCGCCAGCTCGGCGAAGTACTCGTCGACCGCGGTCGTCGGCGCGTAGATCCCCCGACCCACGTCCAGCGGGTTGCCCGCCGCCAGCAGCGGGTATTCGCCATAGATCTGTCCGCCGCGGACGGCACCACCCATGACGATGTGGTGTCCGCCCCAGCCATGATCCGAGCCTTTGCCATTCGAAGTCAGCGTGCGGCCGAAATCCGAGGTCGTGAAGGTCGTCACCGAGTCGAACACGCCGAGTTCGGCCAGCGCATCGCGAAATTCGCGCAGTCCGGCGCTGACCGCGGGCAACATGCGGGCCTGATTGTCCAGCACGTTGTCGTGGTGATCCCAGCCGCCGACCAGCACGAAAAAGGTCTGGCGGGTCGCGCCCAACGCATCGCGCGCGCCGATGACGCGGGCGATCTGCCGCAGGCTCTGCGAGAACGGTCCGGGCGAGAACTGCGTGGTGAGCAGCGGCGAGCTGGCGAGCGCCTGCAGAAAGACCTCACGCGTATCGATTGCCGCGCGCAGGCGCCGGCTGTATTCGCGCCGCAGGATCTGTGGCTGCGGGACGGCCAGCAAGGAGTCGATCATCTGCTTGCGCAAGGCGCCGAATTCGCTGCCGTCGTCATAGGCGTTGATGCCGGGCGCGCCATCGCCACCCGCCTCGATGCTGTACTCGCTGCTCGAGTGTCCGCTCTGGAACAGGTTGCTGCCCGACAGGGAGATGCTCATGGACACGCCGTTCAGCGGCGTGGCTCCCTGCATCAGGTCGGCGATGCGGCCACCCCAGCCGTGAGCCAGGCGCGCGTCGCTGACCGCTGTCTGCCACTGGTTGATCTGGTCGGCATGCGAGAACAGGCCCAGCGGCAGTTTCGCGCTGCCGGCCTGCAGGGCCTGGGCATCCATCGGCTCCACCAGCGTGCCCACGTTGGCGATGAAGGCCGCTTCACCGGCCGCGTACAGGCCCTGCAGTTCCGGCATGCCCGGGTGAACGGCGTAATGGCGTCCATTCGCTGTCGCGCCCGCGAGCGGCAGCAGGTTGGCCGCATCCAGCGCCAGGTCCGAGCGCAGCCGCCGGTACTCGCCGTACTGGTCGGCGTCGTTCGGCACGAGCATGTTGTAGGAATCGTTGCCACCGGCGAGCAGGATGCAGACCAGCGCGCGATAACCAGGCACGGCCTGCGCCACCGCCTGTCTTGCCATGCCGAGCTGCAACAGCGCCGCAGCCGCCGAAGTGCCGGCGACGCCGAGCGAGCAGCCGCGGGAGAGGAATTGTCGTCGAGTCAGCATCATGCCCTCCTAGCTCCGGACCGCGTAATCGGCGGATGCCAGCACCATGTAGATCGCCAGTCGCACGCGCAGATCGCGGTCGTCGATCGGCGCCAGCAGGCTCTCGATCGCGCTGCGCGTCCCCGGCCGCAGCGCGCCCGCAGCCAGCAGGATGTCCAGCCGCTCGACCAGCGCCGGCAGATCGTCCGCCAGCGGCAGCAGATCCGCCAGGTCCAGCTGCACTTGGGAGAACGGCGGCAATACATCGCCGGCCGACGGAGCGAACAGCAGCAGGTCGGCAAGATTGGTGACGCCGACGATGCTGCTGCTGGTCGTGATCTCGAATTCGGGCGCGACCAGGCCGGCATCGGCCAGTTCACCGGCCGGCGAATGACTGGGCAGGAAGAAGTTGAACACGCTGGGCGCCGACAGCGGATGCTGTCGGCCCAGTTCTTCCAGCAGATAGCCGCTGATGCCGATGAAGCCGTCGTCGCTGCGCGCATGCAATTGCCGCAAGGCGCCGGCGTAGCGCACGACCGGTTCGCGCAGCTTGCCGAAATCCGGACGGACTGCTTCGCCGGCCTCGGCCTCCGGATCCAGCAACACCGCGCGGATCACCGCCCGCATATCGCCGCGCAGGCCGGTCGCATCACCATTGAAGGCCCGTGCGACGCGCTCGACATAGGCCGGCGACGGGTTGGAAGTCACCAGCCGCTGGATCAATTGCCGGCCGATGAACGGGCCGGTGTTCGGGTGATTGAACAGCACGTCGATCGCCTGCTCGATGTCTTGCATGCCGCTCTGCCCCGGCGGCACGACGACGCCGTTCAACAGGCGTTTCTCGCCCGGCTCGTGCGCGCTGTCGAACATCTGCATCGGATCGCGGAACCACGGTTCCTGCTTGCCGAAGAAAGCGCCGGGCCCGCCATAGGACAGGCCGGTGAAGACCTTAGCGAATTCACGGATGTCGTCGTTGTCGTAAGTGGGCAGCGGCCGACCGCTGACGTCGGTCTTGACACTGCCGTCGATGTTCAGCTCGAACAGGCCGATGGAAAAGAGTTGCATGACCTCGCGAGCGTAGTTCTCGTCGGGGAAGGTGTTCCGCGCCGGATCGGCCTTGCGGTTGTTCACATGGCTCAGATAGATGCCCATCGCCGGGCTCAGAGTGACGGCGCGGAGGAGGTCCCGGAAGTTGCCGAAGGCATGTTCCAGCAGGGTGTCGTAATAACCGCTCAGCGCATCCGGGTGGATCAGCAGGGCGTCGACCTTGTCGGAGACCACGAAGATCTCACTGAGCGCGAAGGCGACACGCTGGCGCAGCACGTCCGGGCTGGTCACGGCCCGGTGCCACCAGGCCATGCGCCGGAAGCTGACCAGGTATTCGATGTCCTGCTCGAAGGCCGCGAAATCGCCGCGATTCCGCCGCGCGACCAGCTCATCGACGATCGGCGTGTGGTAGCCGGCCGGCAGCGCGAACTGGCGTTCCAGCCAGGCCTCCCGGCCCTCGCGCGCCAGCGAGCGAATCTCCTCCCAGGGCAGGCCGAAACTCGCCTGGCTGGCAAAGCGCGAGGCCTCGACCAGTTGCGCGCGGGACAGCGGCGGCGGCGGCTCGGTGCCGTTGCTGCCGCCGCCTCCGCCACCGCAGGCGGCGAGGCCCAGGCCAAGCACCAGCAACAATGCGGGGCAGCTGCCGCGAGGTCTGGGGATCGAGCGGTGCATGGCGTACTCCTTCGCCGTGAAACGGCCGGTTTGTCATGGTCAGTGCGCCGGTGGCAGGATCGGTTTAGCCGGTTTGCGAATCGTTGCCGGTTTATGTCAAATAGGCCTGCGGCGGGCAGCGGCGCAGCCGGCCCGGCGCCTGGCTCGAATCGACGGGGGGTTGTCATGCGACGTCTGCTGCTCACTGGCCTGCTGAGCCTGCCCTGCTTGCCGGTCACCGCGATCGCGAATTCGTTCGTCTCGGTCACCGAGGGCATGTACAAGATGGGCTCGGCGCCACCGATCGGTGTGCGCCTGCCGGTAACCGGCCCGGTGTTCAAGGTCTATTCCGAGCATCCGGAGCGATTCGACTTCGTTGGCAAGAAGAACCAGAACCTGACCTTCGTAACGACCATCGCCGGTTACTGCGAGCGGCCGCGCAGCGCCAGTTCAGCGAGCGTGGAAATCGCCGGCGTGAGAGGCAAGAAGACGCTGGTGACCAAGCGCGGCGAGTTCATCAAGGAACAGATCACCGTCAGCGTCCCGCACGGCAAGCTGGGCTCTTTCAATGCTGTGAAGGCCTGCAACGACGAACTGCGGACACTCGCCATCGAGACCGGGCTATCGAAGAAGGAACTGGTGAAACAGGGCTTCACGCTGCGCTACGAGGATGCCTTCAAGTCCAAGGCCTGGTTGTTCTGTGACAAGGGGCCGGTCAAGGGCCACATCGCCACCGATTCCGAACCGGTCGATGTCTGGGTCAAGTGCGTCGGCACGAAGACCGGCAAACCGGCGCCCGGCAAGGGCAAACCGGATGGCGGTGACAAGAAGCCGCCGAAACCCGCGCGCCTGGTGCCACTGGTCAAGCGGGTCGAGTTCGAGGTCGACAAGCCGAACTACATCGGCAAGTGCCCGATGAGCATCCGGTTCACCGGCCGGATCGTCGCCAACCGCAAGGGCATCGTGAAATACCGTACCGTGGCCCACGACGGCTCGCGCTCGCCGATCTTCGGCGTGCAGTTCAACGGCCCGGGCGTCAAGGCGATCAGCCCCTGGTCGCAGACCTTCGCCAAGCCGGATCCGTCCGGCCGGCTCAGCGCCGGCGGCGGCTCGCAGAAGGGGCCGACCTACAAGGGCTGGCGCCGGCTGGAGATCGTCGAGCCAAAAGGCGTGCGGCCGTCGGCCAAGGCGAAGTACAGCATCATCTGCATGGACGAAGCGCTGCAGCTCGAGGCGCAACCGGCCAAGCCGAAGCGCCCGCCGAAACGGCCGCCAAAGCCGAAGCCGGGCGCGCCGGCGGAGCTGGCCCAGCCGACGCGGGCAGCGCCGCAGTAGGCCCGGCGGCTGCCGGTGCCGCCGCTGGCGGCCCGCCCGCTGCGGCGCTCAACCGCCCTCGCCGTTCCACAAGGGGATATCTTCCCAGCCTTCCGGCAGTTCGTGCGCAATGCCCTGGTGGCAATCGATACAGGTTTCGCCGCGCTTGCGGACGCGTTCGGGGTCGTGCCGGCGGCGCGCGGTGCGTCCCTGCTTGCTCAGGTCCATGTGCTCCAGCTCGTGGCAGTTGCGGCACTCGATGGAGTCGGCTGCCTTCATGCGCTTCCACTCGTGAGTCGCGAGCTCCAGCCGCTTGGCCAGGAACTTCTCGCGCGTGTCGATCGTGCCGAGAATCCAGTGCGGCAGCTCCTTCGTCGTCGCACGGAGTTTGCGGAAGAATTTCTTCGTCCAGTCTTTCGGCACATGGCAGTCGGAGCAGATGGCCCTGACGCCGGTGCGATTCGAGTAGTGAATGGTCTTTTTGTATTCCTGGTAGACGTTGTCGCGCATCTCGTGACAGGAAATGCAAAACACCTCGCGGTTGGAGAACTCCAGTGCCGTGTTGAAGCCGCCCCAGAATAT
>RFHQ01000037.1 GCA_003695765.1 Gammaproteobacteria bacterium | reverse complement strand
CTGCGGCCGGCGCTGGAGGGCCGCTGGACCGTGCAGACGGCCAGCGGCCCGGTCGAGGTCACAACCGTCTTCGAATTGCTGAAACAGCAGCTGCAGGCCTATACGCCGGAGCGGGCCGCGAAAATCACCGGCGTGCACGCCGACAACATCCGCGTGGTCGCGCGCCGTTTCGCGCGCGCCAAGCCGGGCATGATCTTCGCCGGTTACCGTGTCAACAAGTGGCTGCACGGCGACCTGATCATGCGCGCCTGGCTGTTGCTCTGCGCGCTGACCGGCAATACCGGGCGAGCCGGCGGCGGCATACAGACGACGCAGCTGCCGAATGCCGACGGCATGCTGAAATACGTGTTCAATGGCGCGCCGCCGGCGCTGCGCGTCGCGGCGGTCTCGCTGTGGGACTACGCCCACGCGGACGGCGCCGCCATGAACCGCCGGCTCTACGGTGAGGCCTACGCCGAGCATGTGGACCAGCGCTATCGGGAAGCGGTAAAGCGCCGCTGGCTGCCGGATTACGGCGCCAAGCCGTGGAAGATGGCGATTATGGCCGGTCACAACCCGGCCAACTGGCGGGCCACCGGCCGCGACTGGCGGGACAGCGCGCTGGCGAAGCTGGACACGATCGTGGCAATGACGCCGAGCATGAGTGTGACCGCGCTGCTGGCCGACTACGTGTTGCCGATCGCCGATCACTACGAGCGGCAGGACATTGTCATGGAAGGCCGCACGCCATATGTACAGGTCATCGATGCCGCGGTGCCGCCGATCGGCGAGAGCCTGGACGACTGGGCCGCGCTGGAGAAGCTCAGCGCCGCGATCAGCCGGCGCGCCCGCGAGCGCGGCATCGCGCCGATCGAAGGCGAATTCTTCGGCAACCCGGTGCAGTGGGACTACCAGCAGCTGCACAAAACCTACAAGACCCTGCGGCTGCCGGACGGCAAGCAGATCGAGGTCAAGTCGACCCGCGACGTCGCGGAATTCATGATTGCCGGCTCCAGCGGCCTGTCGCAGGTCAGCTTCGACCGCCTGCAGAAGGAAGGCTTCCTGCGTGTCGACGATGCCGACGATGTGCAGTTCGGGCCCAAGGCGCCGTACAGCTACTATGTGCTCGCCAGCGTCCGCGACAAGCGGCCCTACGCCACGCTGACCGGCCGGCAGCAGTTCTACATGGATCACGAGTGGTTCCTGCAGGAAGGCGAGGCCCTGCCGCTGCACAAGGAGCCGTTGGCGCTCAAGGGCCACCGCATGCGCCTGACCATGGGCCACGCCCGGCACGGCGTGCACAGCATGTACCGTGACGACCCGCTGCTGGTCAGCCTGCAGCGCGGCGAGCCGGACGTTTACGTGAATCCGCGCGATGCGGCCGAGCGGGGGGTCAGCGACGGCGACCTGATCCGCGTCTACAACGAACTCGGCGCCTTCGTGGCGCAGGCCCACCTGAGCGAGAACACGCAGCCGGGCACGCTGTTCATGTACCACGGCTGGGATCCGGTGATGTTCCGCGGGCGGGACAACTTCAGCTCGGTCATCAGCACGCGGGGCCTGCTGAAACCGGTGCAGATGGTCGGTGGCTACGGGCACATCAGCTACCGGGCGCCGGACAACGTGCCCAACCAGACCTTCCACGACAGCAGTTGCGAGTTCGAGAAATTCGTGGAGGCCTGACAGCATGATTCTTGATGAGCGGACCAAGCACAAGCGGGAGCAAATCTGATGGGCAAACAGGTCGCGATGGTCATTGACCTGAACAAGTGCATCGGCTGCCAGGCCTGCACGGCGGCATGCAAGTCGCTGTGGACCGACGAGGAAGGCCAGGAATCGATGCTCTGGAACAACGTCGAGACCAAGCCCGGCCCCGGATATCCGCGGGACTGGCAGGAAAAGGGCGCGCGCTCCGGCTGGAAGGACGGCCAGCTGCAGTTCGGCGGGCTGCATCCGGACGAGCATTTCGGCGGGGAGATTCCGTTGAACCACGCCGAGGTCTATTTCGAGGGCACCGAGGAACGCCTCAAGCAGGAGCGGCCGATGGGTTATGGCGCCAACTGGGATGAGGACACCAGTTCCGGCGAATACCCGAACAATTACCACTTCTACCTGCCGCGGCTTTGCAATCACTGCACCAAGCCTGCCTGCCTGGAAGCCTGCCCGGTGCGGGCGATCTACAAGCGCGAACAGGATGGCATCGTGCTGGTCGACCAGGACAAGTGTCAGGGCATCCGGCTGTGCAATCAGGCCTGCCCTTACGACAAGGTCTATTTCAATTACGTCAAGAACAAGTCGCAGAAGTGCATCTTCTGCTTTCCGCGCATCGAGCAGGGCGTGGCGCCGGCCTGCGCCCGGCAGTGCCCGGGCCGCTTGCGCTTCGTCGGCTTTCTCGAAGATCAGGACGGCCCGATCCACAAGCTGGTCTACGAGTGGAAGGTCGCGCTGCCGTTGCACCCGGAGTTCGGCACCGAACCGAACGTTTTCTACGTGCCGCCGATCCTGCCGCCGGCCTTCGACGAAGAGGGACGGTTCAGCGACGAGCCGCGGGTGCCGCTGGACTACCTGCGCTACCTGTTCGGCCCGGAGGTCGACCACGCGCTGATCACGCTGATGGAAGAGATGGAACGCAAGCAGGAAGGCAAGGCTTCCGAACTGATGGACCTGCTGATCGCGCGCGACTGGAAGTCGCTGTTCAATATCCCGGAGGTGCGGGTGGCCTGAAGCGCCGCCCGGCCGCGCTGTCAGCCGGCCGTGAATTCGAGCAGCTCGACGACGTTGCCGTCGGGGTCGCGGCCGTAGGCGACGTAACCGGAATCCTGTGCCAGCGGCGGGCAATGGAAACGCATGCCCGCGGCGCTGAGCCGCGCGTATTCGCCCTGCAGATCCTGAACTTCGATGCAGATATGCGAAATGCCGTAGGCATTGACCGCTCGCTCGCCGGCGCGCGGCAGCGGCGGTGGCGACGAGAACTCGAACAGCTCCAGGTGGCTGTCGCCCAGCCGCAGCATCGCCGCGCGCGCGGCCGACTCCTGCAGCCCGGTCAGCGCATCGGCTTCGCCGCTGCCCCGATCCCAGCCGAAGGTCCAGGCCAGCTCGCAGCCGAGCAGCCCGCAATAGAACTCGATCAGCCGGTCCAGGTCCGGTGTCGAAATTGCAGCATGGTGAAAGCCTTTCAGCACGCTCCCGCCTCCCGCTCGTGGCCCTGCCTATTGTAGGCTGCGAGCGGAGCGAACTGGCAATGGTGGAGCGCGCAAGGCCGGACGTGGACAGCAGCTCGATTCCAGTGGGCCTGTACCTGCACCTGCCCTGGTGCCTGCGCAAGTGCCCCTACTGCGATTTCAACTCGTACGCGCTGCGCGGCGAGTTGCCGGCGCAAGACTACCTGCGGGCGTTGCTGGCGGATCTCGAGTTTGCCCGCCCGGCCGTCGGTTCACGCCGGTTCGCCAGCGTGTATTTCGGCGGCGGCACGCCGAGCCTGTTCCCGCCCGAGCAGATCGCCGCGCTGCTCGACTGGCTGCGCGCCCGGCGGCTACTGGCGGCCGATGCCGAGATCAGTCTCGAGGCCAACCCGGGCGCCGCGGATCGCGGCCGCTTCGCCGCCTACCGGGCCGCCGGCGTCAACCGCCTGTCGCTCGGCGTGCAGAGCTTCGACGATCGCAGCCTGGCCGCCTTGGGCCGGGTCCACGACGGCACTGCCGCCAGGGCCGCCGTGGCCGCGGCGATGGAGCATTTCCACTGCGTCAACATCGACCTGATGCACGGCCTGCCCGGGCAGGAACTCTCTGGCGCGCTGGCCGACCTGGGCACGGCGCTGGATTTCGGTCCGGCGCAGATCGCCTGTTACCAGCTGACGATCGAGCCCAATACGGTGTTCTACAGCCGGCCGCCGACGCTGCCGCCGGATGCCGTCCTGGGGGCGATCGAGACGGCGATGCTCGAGCGGCTGGCGGCCGCCGGCTACGAGCACTACGAAATCTCTGCGCATGCGCGCCCCGGCGCCCGCTGCCGGCACAATCTGAACTACTGGCAGTTCGGCGACTACCTCGGTATCGGTGCGGGCGCCCACAGCAAGCTGAGCGTCGCCGGGCGGATCCTGCGGCAGGCGCGGCTGCGGCGGCCCGAAAGCTACCAGCGCCGCGCCGGCACGGCCAACGCGATCGGCAGCGAACGCGCAGTGGACCGGCAGGAGCGCATCTTCGAGTTCATGCTGAACGCCTTGCGGCTCCGCGACGGCTTCAGCGAAGCGCTGTTCCGGGAGCGCACCGGCTGTTCGCTGGCCGAGGCGGGGAGCGCGATCGCGCGCTGCGTCGACCGGGGCTGGCTGGAGACCGCGGCCGGTGGCCTGCGCGCCACGGCGGACGGCCGCCGCTGGCTGAACCGCCTGTTGCAGGAGTTCCTGCCGGCGCCGGCCTGAACGCCGCGGCACAGAGTCAACCGATGTATTCCGCGAAGTACTGGTTCAGGAAGCGGTTATCGGGATCGGCGCGGCGGCGCGTCTGCCGGAACTTCTCGAGCCGCTGGCCGTAGGCGGCCGGCATCAGGTCGGCCGAGAAACGACTGCTGAGGTTCAGCACGGGGATGCCGGAGAAACGGGCGGCGAAGCGCCCGAAATCGAGCAGGAAGTCGTCCCAGCCGTGGCTGGCCGTGCTGCGCAGGTTCAGCGCGAACAGGGGTTCCTTGAAGCTCGGCGACAGCAGCGCGTGCCGGTCCTGCAGGATCCGGTAGCCGATCGCCGGCAGGTCGCAGCGAAAACGGTTCACCTTGTAGTACCGCCGCGAGAACTCGCGATAGGCGAACAGCACGCCGCCGAAGCGGCTGGCGGGGAACAGCCAGGCGCACTCGCGGCTCCGCGCATCCGGACCGACCCGCCGGAACTTGCCGGTCTGTTCCCAGACATTGGTGTTGGCGTCGCGCAGCCGGCTCTGGACCAGCACCTGGGTCGCTTCGCTGAAACCGTCGATCAGCGGGTCGCGCAGCTGTGGAACGCGGATCAGGCGGCCGACCGAATGCGCAAACTCGGGGACGAAATGATTGCTGAGCCAGTCGTAGATGCGCCAGCCGAAGCGCCCGCCTTGGCCGTCGTCGTCCCGGGTCTCGCGCAGCTCGATCAGCGCTCGGTCGCGATGCGGAAACAGATAGAGCTTGACGCCGGCCGGTGTGCGCGTGAGATTTGGCACGATGTTGGCGAGTTCCGCCAGGCTGGTCTTGCGGCTGCGGCTCGTGTGCTTGCGCGCCTTGCGCACCCGCAGGGTCACCTGAAAGACCGTGCCGAGCAGGCCGTAGCTCTGCCGGAACAGCGCCAGCGCCCGCGTGTCGCGGCTGTCGAAGTGCCGGATCTCGCCACGCGCCGTGACTACGCTCAGGCCGCAGACCGCCGAGCTCAGGAACGGCGCGTCGTCGCGGCCGCCGCAACCCAGCGTGCCGCCGCAGACCAGCCCGCCGATGCTGCGGTCCGGCTGGTCGATGCTGCCGGGCAGTTCCAGGCCGTGCGCCGCCAGTTCCCGCACCAGGTCGCGCAGCCGCATGCCGGCCTGGACCCGCACCTCGCCGCGGTCGATGCTCAACAGGCGGTTCATGCCGGACATGTCCAGCCGGGTGCCATGCTGAACGGCTGTGCAGCGAGGATTGCCGCTGCCGGCGCCGGCCGGGCGGACCGGTGACGGAAAGCGCTTGTTGTCCTGGATGATCTCGGCGATCTGCTCGGCCGTCTTCGGCCGGGCTCTCAGGGTCCGCCGCGCTCGGCGCGGCGCCCTGTGGCTGGCGTTCCCTGCCATCGTTGCTCCCCGTTGCCGGTCGGCGGGGCGCTGCTGAGGCCCCGCCGGGCGCCGGGCAGGCGTGGCTGGCGAAGCAGTTGGCAGTCCCGCTGTCCTAGGCTCGCGTCCCTTAGACCGGTGACTTTGTGTCCCCGGCTTTCGCCGGGTTTACCCTTGATCAACCCGGCCGAATATCGCGCATCGCAGGCACCGGGGCAAGCGAGTGGCGCAGACTGTGGGCAATCGCCAGCTTATGTCAGCTCCGCAACGGCTGATTCGTTACGCAGTGCCGCCAACGCTCTGCCGCCCTGTGATAGAAATGCACCGCAACATGCGCCAGTCGATCCGCTACCTCGGTGCCGCGCTCGCGCGCGTCTACTTGCTGCCCTTGTATGCGCTGTCCGGGCTCATGCCGCGGTCTCCGGATCTCTGGGTATTCGGCTCCTGGGGCGGGCAGCGTTATGCCGATAATGCCGCGGCGTTCTTCGAGCACTGCGAGCGCCAGAATGACGGGAAGCGTTCGCATGTATGGATCTCGCACCGGCTGGACATCGCCCGCGAATTGCGCGCGCTCGGTCACCGGGCCTACTGGTGGTGGTCGCCGGCCGGCGCCTGGTGCTGCCTGCGCGCCAGCCTGCACCTGTTCGACTGCTTTCCGAAGGACACGAACTTCTGGCTGTCGCGTGGCGCCCGGCTCGTGAATCTGTGGAGCGGCGTGCCGCTGAAGCGTTTCGAGCGCGACATCGATCAGCCGGGCAATCGCTATTACCGCCTGTTCCATGGCCGGCCCTGGGAACGCTTGCTGCTGGGGCTGCTGATGCCCTGGCATGTGCAGCGGCCGGACCTGGTCATCGCCAGCTCGCCGGAAACGCGTGGGATCACGGCGCGCGCCTTCGATATCCCGCAAGATCGCGTCGCCGTGACGGGCCTGCCGCGCAACGACCGGCTGTTTGCAGAGGACAGCGACGAGCAACTGCCGGCGTCCTTCTCCGAGGCGCTGGCCGCAGGCCGGCGAATCGTCCTGTATCTGCCGACCTTCCGGGACAGCGGCAAACCGGCCGTGAGCGATGAATGGTTGCGCCTGGGCCCGCGGCTGCAGGCAATGAATGCCAGCCTGTTCATCAAGTTGCACCCGGTCGATGACACGCCGCCGCCACGGCTCGGCGAACAGATCCACGACTTGCCCCGCGATCTGGACGTCTACCGTCTGCTGCCGAAGGTCGACCTGCTGATCAGCGACTATTCGTCGATCATCTGGGACTTCCTGTTGCTGGACCGGCCGTTGCTGCTCTACGTGCCGGACAAGGCCGAGTTCATCGCGACCAGTCGCGGCCTGAATTTCGATCCGGACGAGCTGGCTCCGGGCCCGGTCTGTCATGATTTCTCGAGCCTCGAGGCGGCGCTGGCAGATAGCCTGGAGCACAGTGACCGATTCGCCGGGCGGCGGCGTGAGGTCCGGTCACGGCTGCACAGCCATGTCGACGCTTCGAGTTGCGAGCGGGTACTCGCCAGCATTCGCGAGTTGCTGGCGTCAGCCGAGCGCAAGCCGGGATGTTTCGAGCAGCTCGCCTACCGCTTGCGTTACAACTCCGTGCCGCGCCTGTTCGTGAATGCGCTGAAACGCGTCGGCATCGTGATCCTGCCGTATTACCTGTTCAAGCGCCGGATCAGCGGTCTGGCCCGGCAGATCGATCTGAACGGCTGCGAATTCCGCGAACTTTCGGCCGACGACATGCCGCGACTGGCCGCCCTGCCGATGGTGCATGCGGACGAGGCTACCTTCCGCGCCCGGCTCGCGGCCGGCCAACGCTGTTTCGGCTTGCTGGATGGCGAGCGCGTGCTCGGCTTCTGCTGGATGGACCCGCAGCGCTGCAGTTACCCGGGCGAAGGATTTGTCCTGCAAGCCGGCGAGGCCTATGCCTTCGACGTGTTCACCGTACCGGCGCGGCGCGGGGCCAGCCTCGCACCGCTGCTCAATGCCTGCTTCACCGAGCGCTTGCGCGCCGAGGGCGTGCACACCGTCTACGGCGTCGTGGACAGCATGAACGAGCCGTCGCTGCGCTTCACCGAGAAGATCGGATCGCGGCGGCAGCGCAAGAACCTGTACCTGAAACTGCCCGGCCTGCCGGGCCGCAGCTTCCTGCTGAGACAGATCGAGTCGGCCGACGGCGAGCGTCGCGATCTGGCCGCCTGACCCGCCTAGTCGAGCAGGTGTGAGACCAGTCCGTCGGCCAGCTTGGGCTCGAACCAGGTCGACTTCGGCGGCATGACCTCGTTGGCGTCGGCCACGGCCATCAGGGCTTCCATGCTCGTCGGATACAGCGAGAAGGCGACGGCCATGTCACCGCGGTCGACGCGCCGCTCGAGTTCGTCCAGCCCGCGAATGCCACCGACGAAATCGATGCGCTGGTCCTGGCGCGGATCGCCGATGCCGAGGATCGGCCCCAGCAGCTGATCCTGCAGCAGGCTGACGTCCAGGCTGGCCACCGGGTCGTCCCGCGGCACCCGCCGCGGGTCGATCGCGAGACGGTACCAGTGGCCGGCCAGGTACATGCCGAACTCGCCGGGCCGGGCCGGGTGCACGGCCGCCGTTGCCCGCTGCACCGAGAAGCGTTCACCGATCGCTGCCAGCAAGGCCCGTTCGTCCAGTCCGTTCAGATCGCGCACGACGCGGTTGTAGTCGAGGATCTGCATCTCGTCATGGGGGAAGGCGACGCAGAGGAAGTATTCCCAGCTGGCATCGCCGCTCGCGTGGCCGGCCCTGGCGCGGCGCTCGGCCGCGACCCGGGCCGCGGCCGCGGAGCGATGGTGGCCATCGGCGATGTACAGCGCGTCCATGGCGTCGAACAGCGCAGTCAGCCGGGCAATGACATCGTGGCGGTCGATTCGCCATAGCTGGTGCCCGATGCCGTCGTCGGCCACGATGTCGTAGAGTGGTTCGCGCGCGGTTTCCGCTGCCAGCAGTTCGCGCAGGCGCGGCTCGGCGCGGTAGGCCAGGAGCACGGGCCCGGTCTGGGCGCCGAGAGCCGTGATCTGGCGCACGCGATCGTCTTCCTTCTGCGGGCGCGTGAATTCGTGCTTGCGAATACGGTTGGCTTCATAGGCGGCCAAGCTGCCGGTCAGCACGACGCCGGTCTGCTCATGTTCCCCCATGCGCAAGCGGTAGACGTAATAGTGCGGCTCCAGATCGCGCACCAGGATGCCTTCGCGAATCATCCGTTCCAGGTTCTCTGCGCCCTTTGCGTAGACCGCATCGGCATACGGGTCGGTGTCTTCCGGCAAATCGATCTCAGGTTTCGAGATGTGCAGGAAGCTCCATGGCTTGCCGGCCGCGCGCTGGCGTGCCTCGGCGCTGCTGAGGACATCGTAGGGTGGCGCCGCGACTTCGGCCGCGTACTCGGGCGCCGGGCGCAACCCGCGGAAGGGCCTGACCAGGCTGCTCATCTCAGGCCTGCGCCAGCACTTCGAGCGCGGCGCGTTCGCCGGATTCCATTGCGCCTTCCATGCCGCGATTCGCCACCGCCGTGTGTTCCCCGCAGAAGTGCACGCGCCCGTGGGCACGGCCGACCTGCGAGGCCAGCGTGCTGACCTGCCCGGGCTTCCAGACCGCCCAGTCGCCCGAAGAGAAGGGGTCGCGGTACCAGGACTTGTATTCGACCAGTTCCAGCTTGCCCTTGGCCGCCGGCCGGATGCGTTCGATGTCGGCGATGATCGCGCGCCGCGCGTCCGCCTCCGGTATCTGGTCGAGCAAAGCCGCATTGTGGCCGCGGACCCAAGCCGTCAGGCTCGTGACCTCGGCCGGATCCTGGCCCTTGTGTTCACCGACCAGGTTGCAGACCAGCGAGTCGCTGAACATGTTCGGCGTCGGCAGGTCTTCCTGTTCCCAGAACGGCGCGCTGGCGCGCAGATGCGCCTGGCAGATGATCTGCGAATCCAGTGTGTTGACGGCGCGCGCCTGTTCCGGCGGCAGCAGCGGGTCGAAGCGCAGGCGTCGCAGCACCGAGCAGGGAATCGAGCAGATCACGTGTTCGGCGCGGTAGCGGGTGCCGTCGGCGCAGAAGACCTCGGCCGCGTCGTCCAACTGTCGGATGCCGGTCACGTTGCGGCCCAGTTCGACCTCGTTCTCCAGCGCCGCGGCCATGGCTTCCGGGATCGCCTGATTGCCGCCGGCCGCCGTCATGAACGGCGGTTGCCCGGGTGTGGCCAGTGCGCGCTGTGCTGCGATGAAGCTGCCGACGAACAGCATCATCAGGGCCGACACGTCGAAGGCCGAACTGCCGTGCGAAGGCTCGATGTTGTAGGCCATGTCGATCGCGGCGTGGCTGAGGCCCTGTTGCCGCAGCCAGTCGTAGTACGGGATATCCAGCGGCGCATTGGCCGGGTCCAGCCACGCGTCGCTGGTCTTCAGCGGGTTGTTGCGCGCCAGCACGCCGCCCGCGAGCCGCCAGGGCGGCGTGGCCCGCGCCGCGTCCGGGAAGGGGTTGCGCGGGTGGTCCGGCCACTCGGACAGCGGCACATGCTGGCCGTCCAAAAACAGTTCGCGCTGGCCGTAATAGCGCAGCACCGGCCCGAGATCGACCAGGCCGACGCCGAGGCGGCGAGCGGTGTCGACCAGGCGCGCATAGCCCGGTCCGAAGGAGGTGCCACCGGCCTCCGGGTTGCCCGGCAGGCTGCGGATGGACAGCACGCGCCCGCCGACCCGCCGGCGCCCTTCGATCACGCGCACGCGCGCGCCCGCTTCCTGCAGCAACAGCGCGGCGGCCAGACCGGAGAGGCCGGCGCCGATGACCAGCACCTCGCTGCGATTCTGCGCACGCAACGGCCGCGCCGTGCCGGCCAGCGCGAGGCCTGCGCCCAGCGCCTGCAGCAGTTGCCGTCGGTCGATTCCCCTGGCCGGGCTTTGCATCAGTGGTCTCCGTTCGTCGATGGATGGCGGCTGGCGCGCGCGATGATAACCCGCCGGCGCCGGTTGGGCAGGCAGGCAAGGATCATGGCCAGCAGCCCGGCCGGCCCGAGCGCGCTGCTGCCGCCCGGCAGCGCCGCCACTTGCGGATCTGCGGGCGCCGGCCCCGGCAAGACCGTGACGGTCAGCCGCCCGCTGCCAGTCGCCCCGGCGTCGTCGGTGACCGTCAGTTCGAAGACCAGCGTACCGGCGCGGGCCGGGGCGTTGAAGAAAGGTTGCGGGGCCGCCGGATCGCTCAGCACCACGGCGTCGCCGCTGAGCTGGACCCAGGACCAGCCGACGAGCGTCCCGTCCACGTCCTGAGCGCGCCATCCGTCCAGTCGGAAGGTCTTGCCGGCCGGCACCTGAAGCGGCGTGCCGAGGTCGGTCGGGACCAGCGGAGCGAAGTTGCCGCCGCCGGCATCGACCGGCGCGCGCGCCCCGGCTGTGAACCGGTTCGCCAGCGCGACCCGGCTTTCCAGCCAGGTGATGGTCTCGGCGATCGCGCGCCGTTCGACTCCGACCAGTGAATGCGCATTGCCGCCGTTGTCGCTCAGCGGTATCGCGTTGCCCTCGCGGTCGACATAGGGCAGGACGATATAGGTCGCATCGACGCCGGCATCGAGCGCGGCCGTCAACACGTTCTGCGACATCGCATCCGGCGTGAACTCATCGCCGTCGGCGCGCAGCAGCAGCACCGGCAGCGCCGTCAGCCGGGTGATTTCGCGCACGACCACCGACAGCGTGTCCGGGCCCCAGTAGCTCATCCAGTTCTTCGGCGTGCGGGTGAGCGGCACGCCGAAGATCGTGTCGTATTGCCGCAGCACATCGCCCTGGCCGGCGGCGATCAGCTGTTCGTTCAGGGCCACGAGGCCGGAATAGCCGTTGTCCGGGCCGAGCACGACCTCCCAGAACAGCAGGTCGCGCGCCGTGCTGCGCCCGTCGTCGACGACGCCGTAAAGGCCGACCGCGGCCACCCGCTCATCGCCGCTGAAGCTCGGGTAGATCGCCGCGTTCTGCGTGCCCTGGCTGTGCCCCGCAACGAATACGGCGGGGTAGCCGAGCGCCTGCAGCAGGTCGATCCCGGCCTGCAGATCCAGTGTCGCGTCCTCGAACAGCACCGCGCCGCCGCCGCTGTCGGGCCCGGCGTCGCGGCGGTTCAGCGCCAGCACCGTGAGGCCGCGCTGGGCGCCCCAGAGCCCCCAGGCCTTGGGCACGCTGAACTCGAAGCTGCCCATCGCGCCGTGGCTGACCAGCACGGCCAGGTCGCGCGCGCCCTGCGGCGCGGCTTCACCGGTCGGCAGGTACAGAGCGCCGTCCAGCGGCAGGCCGTCATGGGCCCGCAGCCGCACGCGGACGATCGTCACGTCGTTGCCGGCGCCGCTGTCGCAGAGCAGATCGGCCGCGTCAGCGCCGGGACCGCCGTCGCAGCTGTCGTCGCCTGCGGTGCCGAGGCCGACCGAGGTCGCATCGTCGCCGATCAGGACGTCGTCACCGGCCTCACCGAACAGCCGGTCGCTGCCGGCTTCGCCGAGCAGGTCGTCGTCGCCATCGCCGCCGCAGATCGTGTCGTCGCCGCCGCCGCCGGCGATGCGGTCATCGCCGGCCAGGCCGACGATCACGTCGTCGCCGGGCGTGCCGGCGAGTTCGTCGTCGGCGGCTGTGCCGACCAGGGTCGCGGTCAGGCCGTTGCAGGTCTGCGCCGGCAATTGCAGCGGCGCGAGACAGGCCAGGGCGGCGATGAGCCGGAGCAGGTAGCGATACATGCGGATGGCGCTGAGTGGGCGATCGTTCGTGGCGGGCGCAGACCGAGGCCGCGCATTCTGCCAAGCATTGTCCCGGCCCGGGGTCGCCACGGCAAGCGCGCAGCCGGCCACTGTGCGGGCGGCCCCCTTGCCGGACAGGCCCTGAGCGATTACAAGGACCGGCAGGCTCCCGACAGCGGGCCGGCAGAACAATGAACCCAGCGGAGGACAGCATCATGCGCAATTGCAACCCGGCCCGTATTTTCAAGGCCATCATGACAGCGGCGCTCGCCTGCCTGGTCCTCGGAGGCTGCGGTCAGAAACAGGACTCGGCCGCACCCGAAGCCGGGGCGGACGCGGCGCGCCAGGCCGCGGAAGAGTTCCCGGCCGGCGCCGTGGGCGGCGGTGAAGCGGCGGATGTCGTCAGCGAGGCCAGCGCCGATGAGGGCGGGACGCCCGAATGGCCCGCGGATGCCGAGCTGCCGGTGCGCCAGATCCCGAACATTCCCGAAAGCGCCGAGGCCTATTACGGGCCGGACAGCTACCATGTGATCGCGCAGGTGCAGGATCCGGACGCGCAGCACCCGGAGGAGCGCAAGGCCGGTGGCGCGCTGACCTGGATCTTCACCGACGACGGCAAGGAAAAGTGGCGCATCAACGACCATGGCCAGGACGCCTGCTCGTATTTCTTCCCGGACATGAAGCAGATCGTGTTCACGTCGACCCGCGATCACATGGACATGCCGCTGGGCAACTGGTCCGACGAGCGCGAGTACCCGCAAGGCGCCGAGCTGTATATCGCCAATCTCGACGGCAGTAACATCCGCCGCCTGACCAACAACGAGTGGTACGAGGCCGAGGTCTCGGTGTCTCCGGACGGCCAGTGGATCGTCTTTGGCCGCCAGATCGACGGCAAGATGGACCTGTGGCGGATGCGGCCCGACGGCAGCGAGGAACAGCAGATCACCTTCACCGAGGACTGGCAGGAAGGGGCGCCCTTCTACCTGCCGGACAGCGAGACCATCCTGTTCCGCGCCTGGAAGCGCAGCGAATACGGCAAGGTCCGGCCGACGCCGATGACCGTCTTCACGATCCGGCACGACGGCAGCCAGCGCATCCAGCGCACCTTCGACCGCGACATGAACTGGGCGCCGTATCCGGCACCGGACGGCCGCCATTACGTGTTCGTGCGGATCGTCGAAGACAACAACTGGGAGATCTTCCTCGGCGACTTGGCCGGCAAGGAGCCGCATCGCCGACTGACCTACAACAAGTCCTTCGACGGCTTCCCGTCGCTGTCGCCGGACGGCAGGAAGATGCTGTTCACGCGCAGCCACGGGGGCTTCATGTCCAACCTGTACACCTACGTGATGGATGTGTCCTCGCTGGACATCGGGCCGGACAAGTGGACCGGCGAGGTGCCCGGCATCACGCCACCGGAAGGCTGGCAGCCGGAGGACTGAGCTCGCCGGATCAGGCTGCCTCGGACAGGTTCAGCGCCCGGCCGCTGTATCGTGGCGACAGCGCCTCGTCCAGCAGCAAACGCGCCAGCGTCGCCCGGGACAGCCGCCAGTTGACGGGCTGCCCGGGCGCGTTGCCGGTCCAGCAGACCAGCGCCGGCCCGCGGTCCGGCGCATTCGTCAATTGCGGCGGGCGGAAGATCGTCCAGTCCAGGCCGCTGGCGCGGATCAGGGCTTCCTGGCGTGTCTTGTCGGCCAGCACTTCGCTGAGGAACAGCCGCTGGATCAAGCGCGCCGGCAGATTGCCCTGGCCGGCGCTGTCACCGGCGCCCAGGGAGCTGACGCAGACCAGCCGTGGCGTGCCGGCGCTCTGCATCGCGTCCAGCAGATTGGCCGTGCCGCGCGACAGGCGGTCGTCGGGGCGGCGGCTGTAGACGCCGGCGGCGCAGATCACGACCGCTGGCCGGGGCGCGAAGGCGGGATCGAGACTGTCCCGCCGCAGCAGATCGCCCGGGACGACTCTCAGCCGGTTGTCATGGTCCGTCAGCCGTGCCGGATCCCTGACCAGGGCCGTGATCCGCAGGCCCCGCGCCAGGCCCTGGCGCAGGACCGCCCGGCCGGTGCCCCCGGTCGCGCCGATCAGCAGAATGCTTTCGTTCACCCGCTCGCTGCCCTCCGCCACGCATGCTGCCGCGCCGGCGCAGGCCGGTCAATTCAGCCCGCGGCCAGGCCCCGCGCCGCGCTTGACCCGCTCGCCGGGGCTGGCCGATAGTCGGGCGAGGCGCCAATCAGGAGCAGCCGATGTACATCAACTTCTGGTACCCGGCCGCCTGGAGCGAGCAGCTCGGCGATCGGCCCCGGCGGGTGCGGATGCTCGGCCAGGACTTCGTCCTGTTCCGCGACAGCGATGGCCGGGCGCGCTGTCTCGCCGACACCTGCATTCATCGCGGCGGCTCGCTGGCCGGTGGCAAGCTTGTCGGCGACTGCGTGCAGTGCCCCTATCACGGCTGGGAATTCGCCGGCGACGGCCGCTGCCGCCGGATTCCGTCGCTGGGCCCACAGGCGAAGATCCCGCGCCGGGCGCGCGTCGACGCCTATCCGGTTGCGGAGCGCTACGGCATCGTGTTCGCCTTTCTCGGCGACCTGCCGGAGAACGAGCGGCCGCCGATCATGGAGATCCCGGAATACGGTCAGCCGGGCTGGCGCGTGACGCGGCAGGAGCGTTTCGCCGAGTGCGATTACCGCCGCCAGCTCGAGAATGCGCTCGACCCGGCGCACAACGAGTTCGTGCACCCGACGCACGGCTTTTCCGGCGAACGGGACGACTATCGCGTGCCGCCTCTGAACATCGAGCGCAGCACCTGGGGCAGCGGCTTTCTGACGACCTATTTCGCGCCGCCGCTGAAGGACGAGCGCATGAAGTCCGCGTCCGGGCGCGACGAGAACGCCGTGATCGAAGCCGGCACGCATCATTTCGGCCCCTGCGCCCTGACGACCCGCATCCACCCGACGCCGGAAGTGTTCATCCACCAGCATGTCTTCAAGGTGCCCGTCAGCGAGAGCGAGGTGCGGACCTTCCTGGTGCAGACCCGCAACTTCCTGCTGGAACCGGAACACGACTCGCGCTTCCTGGAGCGCAACGAGATCGTCGCCGGGCAGGATGCCGAGGTGCTGGCGGATCTGCATCCCTTCTTCACGCCCGAGACCAATGCGCACGAATTCCTGGTGCCGGCGGATCAGGCGGTGCTGGCCTACCGCGAGAAACTGGCCGAGTGGCAGGCGCGCGGCTGGCGCATCGACGCCCGGGCGCTGGCGGCTCGCGGCCGCCGCGAGGCCTTCGCGATCCCGTCGCCGGCGCGCCGCGAGCAGCCGCGGGGCTGGGTGCTCGACAGCGTGCCGCTGCTGCCAGCGGCCACCGCGGCGGAGCAGGGCGCCGCAGCGGCCGGATGAAGCCGGTTTACCTTGGCATTGCAGCGCTGCTGCTGGCGCTGAGCGGCGCCCCCGCGCTCGCAGAGGTGGTGCTGAACCGCGGTACGGCCGCGGAGCCGCCGAGCCTCGATCCGGCGCTGGGCGCCGGCACGCTGGCCTCGCCGATCATCGCGGACCTGTTCGTCAGCCTGCTCGCCAAGGTGCCGGACTCCACGCCGCAGCCCGGCAGCGCGGAGCGCTGGGAAGTCAGTGACGACGGCCTGAGCTATCGCTTTTACCTGCGCGAGGGGCTGCGCTGGTCCGACGGCCGGCCGCTGACAGCCGAGGACTTCGTCTACAGCTACCGCCGCGTCGTCGACCCGCGCAGCGGCTCGCGCCTCGCCGGCGTGTTCTTTCCGGTGCGTCATGCCCGCGCGATTGTCATGGGACGCGAGCCACCGGAAAGCCTGGGCGTCAGCGCGCCGGACGAGCGCACCGTCGTCTTCGAGCTGGAACGGCCCACGCCGTATTTCCTGGAGTTGATCGGCAACCTGCAGGTCGCGCCGGTGCCGCGGCACCTGATCGAGGCCAAGGGCCAGGCCTGGACACGGCCGGGCACCATGGTCAGCAACGGACCGTACCGGCTGGTCGAGCGCGTCCCGCAGTCCTACATCAAGCTGGCGAAGAACCCCTATTTCTACGACGCGGACAAGGTGCGCATCGACACGGTCTACTGGCACCCGACGCAGAACCTCGCGACCTCATTGAAGCGTTTCCGCGCCGGCGAACTGGACATCGTGCTGAATTTCCCGCCGGACCAGATCGACTGGATCCGCGAAAACATGCCCGAGGCCTTGCACATCACGCCGGCCCTCGGCACCTATTTCCTGGTCGTCAACATGCGCCGGCCTCCGTTTTCGGACCGGCGCGTGCGCGAAGCATTGCACCTGGCGATCGATCGTGAGGCGATCGCCAACCGCCTGCTGCGCACCGGTGTACGGCCCGCCTACAGCTTCGTGACCCCGGAATTTCGCGGCTATCCGGGCCTGCATCTGCCGGAGCAGGACTGGCCCTTTGCCGAGAGGCAGCAGCGGGCCCGCGAATTGCTGGCCGCGGCCGGTTTCGGGCCGGACGAGCCCTTGCAAGTCGAGCTGCTCTACGACACGCAGGAAGAGAACCGCAAGATCATGGTCGCCATTGCGGCGATGTGGCGCGCCATCGGCGTGCGCACGACACTGACCGACGTGGAGTTCCGCATGTTGTTCCGGCAGGTCCGGACGAAGAGTTTCGGCATCGCCCGCTGGTTCTACATGGGCTCGTACAACGATGCGCACGCCTTTCTGCAGCTGTTCCTGAGCAACAACCCGAACAACTGGCCCGGCTTCAGATCCGCCGCCTACGACGCGCTGCTCGATCACTCCAATCTCGTACGCGACCCGGAACAGCGTCAGGCCGTATTGCTGCAGGCAGAGCGCGTATTGATGCATGAATACCCGGTGCTGCCGATTTCCTATTACGTCGGGCGTCGCCTCGTCTCGCCGCGAGTCAAGGGCTGGGTCGACAGCCCGGGCGGGCCGACGCAGAGCCGTTACCTTTGGATCGAATGAGGCCGGTCGCGCCTCACCAGTAACGCACGCGGCCCGTGTCCACGTGGATGAAGTCCGAGCGCGGGTAATAACCGACGCCCCCGCGGCGCAGGCTGGCCGCCGCGTCCCGCAGGCGGGCGGTGCCGGTACCCGGCAGGCGGATGTCGATGGCGCGGCCTTCCAGGTGGAGGCTGTGACGCGCGACGCCGCCGCCACGGCGGCGCAGCATCTCGTTCGTCTGCGGCGAGCGATAGCCGGAGATGATCTCGAACGGCCGGGCGTTGCCGGTCACGCTGCGCAGCGCGTACAGCAGATCGAACAGGCCCGGGTCGATCGGGTGCACCTCGCCGCTGCGGAAATCGCGCAACAGCTGGTTCAGCTCGGCCAGGGCCTCGGGCAGGTAGCGGCCGGCCTCCATATACGCGAGGTCCAGGTATTCGCCGGTGTGCGTGTGGTGGAAGCTGAGGCGCCGCTGTCCGGCCGCGAGCGCCGGCGGGCAGGCTGCGGCGGCCGGTAGCGACAGCGCGGCCAGCAGCAGCCGGCGGCGGGAACATGTCTGGCGGGGCATCGACGTCGGCATCGCGCAACATTCTGGCGGTCGGGCCTGATCAAGACTGTGCGCACGGCAGCAGTTTGCCGGGCTCGTCCGCCGAAGAATTATGTCAACTCGTTGTTGTAGTTGAGATTTTCTGGTTCTTCTTACCGCAGGGCATCGCCGCCGCCGGACCGCATCTTCCCCCGGCGGCCCACGCAGGGCGCGGGCCAGACTATCGCGCAAGCGCGCCCGGCGGGCAAGGCCCGCCGCGCGGCTCAACCGGCGGCGCTGAATCGCCGGCCGGCGCCGGCCAGCGCCGCGAGCAGCAGGATTTCACCGCCGTTGCCCGGCAGCAGGCCGAAACGCGCCTGGGGCAGCGCCGCCGCGATCAGCATCGCGAGGGCGGCCAGCAACAGCCAGGGCCAGCGCCGCTGTCGCCACAGTGACCAGCCGGCGCCCAGGCAGGCCAGGACCGTGACGATGGACGGCAGCGGCGGGCCGTGGGGCGGCAGGGGCTGCTGTTGCGGATAGCAGGCCTGCGACGGCGGCGCGCTGGTACTGTAACGCAGCGTGTCGCCATGGCAGGCCGGCTGCCATTCCAGGCCGAAGAGATCCATGCCGACACCCCAGGCCGACATCGCCAGCATCAGCGTGACCAGCAGATAAAAATTCCGGCGGCTCCGGGTCCAGTCGAGTTGCGCGGCACGAGCGATCTGCCAGGCCGCGAGCATGATCAGCGGCGTGCCGGCTGCGTGCAGCGCGAATCGCGGCCAGCTCAGCGCCCGCAACAGTTCGCCGTCGCCCAGGGTCGCGCCGGCGGCGATCACGCCGTTGTCGTAGGCCAGTCCCGCGGCGACAAAGGCGAGGACGGCCCAGCCCGGTGCCGGTCCGCGCAGGCGCATGCCGAGCAGGGCCGCAAGGATCAGCAACTGGGCCAGCGCGTAGGCGGTGAAGATCAGGCTGATGCTCATGGACCCGGCGCCGCCGGATCGAGCCAGACCGGCGGCGGCGATTCAGCAGGTCGCGGCGTTCGCAGGAAGCGCAGCACGTGATCGGCCAGCATGTCGGCGATCGCCGGATCGCTGTTCGGCGGTCGCCACAGGCTCCAGCTGCCGCGGTACTGGGCCTGCACCGGCCGGGCATCGTCCGGCGGGCCGAGTTCCGGGTCATAGCCGAGGTGGCCGTAGGCCGAGACGTCGAAGGCCAGCGACGGGTCCAGATCGTCGCGCGGCTCGTCCAGCGGCGTCAGCCGGGGTGGGGGGTAGGGTCGGCCGTCGGCGCAGCCGCCCATCTCGAAACAGCAGGGCCCGACGCGGCCGCCGCCGTCCGGCAGCGGACATTCCTTTTTCACCCAGACGCCCCAGTAATCCGCGAAGGGATGGCCGGCTTCAGGATACGTGGCGAAATCTCCCTGCTCGAAATAGCGCCAGGTCCGGTAGCCGATTTCCTTGCCGATCTGGTTCGGCACCTCGACGAGGTTCAGGACGGAGTCGACCATGATCTGCGGAAAGGCGACGACAATGTGTTCGACGCCACGGTCCTTCAGGTAGGCCAGCGCCTCCCAATAGCGGTAGCCCGCCTCGCCGCCCGGCATCTGCCGGTCAGTCTCGTACAGCCAGGCTTCGCCGAGATTCTCGCCGCGCATCCGCCGTGTTCGCTCGGGCTTGCCGATCAGCGGGTTCAACTCCTTGCGGCCGAACCAGGCGCCAACGATGTTGGCGGGATCCAGGCCCGGTTGCGCGGCCAGCAGTTCGGCGCGGATATTCCGGTTCAACAGCAGCGTGTCGTCGATCTTCGGGTCGAAATACTGGTTGTGATCGCGGGTTGCGTGATTGACCAGCAGGACGCCGGTCCGCTCCGCCGCGACCTCGGGGCGGAATTCGGCGAGGATGCCGCGGGCATGGGCCGCCGCCAGCCGCGGATCGGCGGCGACCGGGTTCGGCGCTTCGTCCAACGGCACATGGCGATCCACCAGCGGCCGGCCGAGCGAACGGGTCCAGCCCGCCGGTTCGGCGGGATAGGAGCGAGTCATCAGGTCGGCCGGGTCGTTGAGCCACCAGACCGCCACATCGTCGCCGGTCGCGGCGTTGTGGCGCGCGACGACTTGCCGCGCCAGGTTCACGGCGTCGAAGCTCTTGAAGAAACGTACGCCGCCGGTCGTCAGGTCGATGAACAGGATCTCTTCGACGCCTTGTGCCAGCAGGCGCTCGACCGTGCCGTCGGTGTCGTATCGATCCGGGACGCAGCCCGGCCACGGTCCGCCGTCGCGCTCGCTGCCGCAATAGCTCAGCGGCTGGCCGCCCGGCACGCCGGGCTGGTAGAGGGACCGGGGATAGACGTGGTGCGCGGGGTCCAGCGACAGCCAGCTCGCGTAGTCGACGACGAAATCGACGCCCAGCTCTGCTTCGCGGGCCTCGAGCCGTGTCCTGAGTTGCCGCCAGCGCTCGCGCGTCAACGTATTGGCCGGATCCGGCCCGCCGATGCGGGCATGTTCGAACGCATATTTGCCCAGTTCCTTAGGCGCGTTGCCGAAGTCGAGCAGCATCGGCCAGGCCCGTGGATTCCAGATGACCCGCCGATAAACGGTGCTGTTCGGGTCGTAGGCGAAGATCTGCATGGTCGCGTTCCACGAGGTCTCCGCCGAATGCCTGTCGGCGCCGCCGTGGAACAGGAAGACGACGCCGACCCGCGGTGGCGGCGGCTGTGGCGAAGTCGCGCAGCCGGCCAGCACGGCCAACAGCGCAATGCATGGCAGGCGCGGTCGCATCGCGACCATTGGTCGAACAGCGGCAGTCACATGGACTCCTTCGGTCGGGCTGACTTCGCCGCGCCAGTATAATCACCGGCAGTTCGATCCGCCCGGAGTTCCCCTTGCCGCGCCGACTGAAGATTCTCTGCCTGCTGCTTGCGAGCGTGCAGCTCGCCGGCTGCAGCGATCCGCCGCCGGGCGTGCTGGCAGGCACGGAACGGCTGCCGGTGGTCGATATCCACCTGCACACCGGTCGCTGGGAGATGATGCCGCCGCGCTTCCAGCAGCGGCTCGCCGAGCGCTTGCCGCGCGGCTTCAAGTGGCTCATGGGGCCGTTCGCCAACTGGATGCTTTCCGGCGGCGCGATCCTCTCGCAGATGGATGCGGCCGGCATCAGCAAGGCCGGCGTATTCGCGCTTTACAGCCCGCACACGACGGGGCTGGCGCCGAACGAGTTCGTCGCGGAGCTGGTAGCGACGAACCCGCAGCGCTTGCACGGCTTTGCGAGCATTCGCGTCGACCAGTGGAACCTCGATGGCCCGCAGCAACTTGCGGCGCTCGAGAAGGCGCTGACGCAATTCGACAACATGATCGGCATCAAGCTGGCGCACGCGCACCAGCAGATCCGCTTCGACGATGAGCGCATCTACCCGGTCTACGAGCTGGCCGGGCGACTGGGCAAGCCGGTCTACCTGCACACCGCGACCAGCCCGAACCCCGGCACCCGCACGGAACCCCCGTATACCGACCCGTACTACCTCGAGGAGGCGATCCGGCGTTACCCGGACACGATCTTCATCCTCGGCCATGCCGGCTGGGACAGCTACCGCAAGAAACTGACCTATGTCGATCATTGCATCGACCTGGCGCAACGCTACCCGAACGTCTACCTGGAGCCCGGTGCGCTCGGCGCCCGCCGCGCGGCCGAGGTTCTGCCGGATTTCCTGCAGCGGATCAAAGCGGCCGGCATCGCCGACCGCGTGATCTATGGCTCCGACGGTCCGCAATTCCCGGGCTACGTCAAGCGGCACCTGGAGGCTTTCGCCGGCGGTATGCAGGCGGCCGGCTTCACGACCGAGGAGATGCGGCTGATCCTGTCCGGCAACTTTCTGCGGGTCTTCGGCATGCCGCCACTGGAGCTCTGAATGCGAAGGCAGACCGGCATCCTTATACTGTTTCTGCTGTTGCTGGGCTGTGCGCAAGACGCCCCGCGCCTGCAGTCGCTGGAGCTGAGCGGCCGGATCCTGGTCCCCGAGGGCCTGGACGGTCGGCTCGAAGTGCGCCTGTATCACGCCTGGGCGCTCGAGGGCGAACTGCGCCACCCGCTGGAATTCATCGAGGCATTCCAGCCGCCGGCAGCCGAGTTCAGCCATCGCTTCGATTATCCGCTGGACGGTGGCGAGGGCCTCGTGGCCTATGCGTGGCTGGACGTCGATGGTGACGGCGTGCTGTGCACGCCGACGGACCGGCGCGATCTCGCCGGACTGGTGGCCGTCGAGGCGCTCGGCGGCGGCCGCCTGCAACTGGACATCCCGCTGACCGATGCCTGCCGCGGTCCGGAGTGGTTCTTCCCGCGAGCGCGGTAGCGGCCCGCTCGGGCGGCGCTAGTCCTGCGCCTGCGCGTTCTCGATTTCCTCCAGCCAGGCGCGAATGCCGCCCTCGAGATTGTGCACGTTCGTGTAGCCAAGGCGCCGGTAGTGCTCGGCCGCCTGCTGGCTGCGCCCGCCCATCTCGCAATGGAAGATCAGTTCGGCGTCTTTCGGCAGGCCCTCGATCAGGCGCATGGCCTCCTGATCGAACGGCCGGGCGCCCTCGATGGTCGCCCGCGCGCGTTCTTCGTCGCTGCGGACGTCGAACAGCAGCAAGTCCTCGCCGCGCGCCAGTTTCTCGCGCAGCTGCTGCACACTCATCTGTTTGACCGGCGGTGGCGCATTCGGGTTCTCGAAGCGGAAGCGCGTGCCGCCGAGATCCTCTTCGAGGTCGATGCGCAGGCCATCGGCACGCGTGGCGGTCCATGGGTCCATGCAGATGCGGATGCCGGCGCTCTCCACGCTGACATCGCCGGGTTTTTCCGGTTCCAGACTCATGCGGTGCCCCCAGCCCGCATCGATCTGCAGGCGCAGGCTGGCCGCGGGCTGTTCCCTGACCGCGTTGTGGATCGCGTTCGCGGCCGATTCGCTGATCGCGATCGCCGGAGTGACTGGCTCCGGCTTCGGCACGCCGAGCGCGTCGGCCAGTTCGCCGCTGTTCAGCATGTCCAGCACGATATCGCTGCCGCCGATCAGTTCGCCCTTGACGTATAGCTGCGGAATCGTCGGCCAGTTGCCGTATTCCTTGATGCCTTCGCGCAGCTGCGGGTAGTCGAGCACGTTGACGGTCACGTAGTCCGGCAGCAGCAGGTCCAGCGCCGCGACGGTCTTGGCCGAGAAGCCGCACTGGGGCTGGGCACGGGTGCCCTTCATGAATAACACCACCGGATGCTCGCGCAGCAGCGAATCGATCGCCGCGCGGGTCTGTTCATCGAGTGCCATGCCTGATCCTGCTCCTTCGGCGACTGCTGCACTGGGGGCGGCTGACGCTAGCGCCATGTCGGTGCGTTGTCAATATAGTTAGGTAACGCTACTATCTGCCGATGGCAGCGGAGCGAGGCAGCAGCGGCAGCGAGCTGGCCGAGTTGCTGGTGCATCTCGGCCGGGCGGCCTACGCGGGCGCGGGTGGCGAACTGACGGCGGCGCAATGGGCTGCGCTGCGCTATTTCGCGCGGGCGAACCGCTTTTCGCGCACCGTGTCCGGCTTCGCCGACTACCACGCGACCACGCGCGGCACGGCGTCGCAGACCGTGCGCAGCCTCGTGGAGCGGGGCTACCTGCTGCGCAGCCGCTCGGAACGGGACGGGCGCAGTGTGGTGCTGGACCTGACCGGCCGGGCTCGCCGGACGCTCGGCGCCGATCCGCTGCAGCGGTTGGCGCTGGCGGCGGGGCGGCTGGACGCCCGGCGCCGGGATCGGCTCGCCGAGGACCTCCGCGCACTGCAGGACCAGCTCGGCCAGTCGCGAGGCGGCGGTTGTGGCGTCTGTGCGCGTTGCGGCCACCTGCTGCGCGGCGGCCGCGAATTCCGCTGCGGACTGATGGACGAAGCGCTGGACGCGAGCGAGACCGGGGAGATCTGCCTGCGCTACCGGCCGCGGCCGGACGACTGACGGCCTTCGGTCAGACCGAGAAGGAGGAGCCGCAGCCGCAGGTGGTCCGCGCGTTCGGGTTGCGGATCACGAAGCGGGCGCCTTCGAGGTCTTCCTTGTAGTCGATCTCGGCGCCGAGCAGATACTGAACGCTGAGCGGGTCGACCAGCAGGGTCACGCCCTGGTTCTCGACCTGCGTGTCGCCATCGCCCAATTCTTCCTCGAAGGTGAAGCCGTACTGGAAACCGGAGCAGCCGCCGCCGGAGATGAACACGCGGAGTTTCAGCTCCGGATTGCCTTCCTTGGCGATCAGCTCCGCGACCTTGCGGGCCGCGGCGTCGGTGAACACCAGCGCGGGTTCCGGCAGCCGGAACTCGCCGCTGGCAGTGGCTGTGTCGCTTGTTTCCATGGCGCGAAAGGTAACGACAGCGGCCCCCCTGTGTCAAATTAGTAGCGAAACGAAACTATTGATCCCGCTTGACGGCCTTCTCCGGTCCCCGTCAAATGGGTGTCGATGCTCGCCGCGCCCGCCCACCTGCCGGAAGTGCTCGCCGCCTGGGGCCTGGAAGACGCCAGCGTCCGCCCGCTCGGCGATGGGCTGATCAACCTGAGCTTCGAACTGCGCGCGCCGGACGGCCGGCGTTACGCGCTGCAGCGCCTGCACCCGGTGTTCCCGGCGCAGGTGAACCTCGACATCGACGTGGTGACGCGGCGCCTGGCGGCCTGCGGCATGCAGACGCCGCGCCTGCTGCGCAGCCGGCGGGGCAGCCTGTGGCTGGATGCGCCGGACGGCTGCTGGCGCCTGCTGACCTGGGTCGGCGGTGAGACACGGCAATCGCTGTCGGCGCCGGGGGAGGCGCGGGAGGCGGGTCGCTTGCTGGCGCGCTTCCACCGCTGCCTCGACGGCCTGCGCCATCGCTTCAGCAACCCCCGACTCGGCGTCCACGACACCTCGCGCCACCTCGCGGCCTTACGCAACGCGCTCGCGCGGCACTGGGCGCATCCGCAACATGCGGCGGTCCAGCCCCTGGCCGAGCGGATCCTGGCCGCCGCGGCGGCCTTGCCACGGCTGCCAGTCACGCCGGACCGCATCGTGCACGGCGACCCGAAGATCAACAACATGCTGTTCGACCCGGACAGTGGCGCCGGCATCGCGATGGTCGATCTGGATACCGTCGGGCAGATGCCGCTGCCGCTGGAACTCGGCGACGCCCTGCGCTCCTGGTGCAATCCGGCCGGCGAGAACGAGCCGGGCGGTGAATTCGATGCCGGCCTGTTCGCGGCCGCTCTGCAGGGCTATCTCGAGGTCGCCGGCGACGCCTTCCGGCCCGAGGAACGCCAGGCCGTGCTGCCGGCCACGCTGACGATCATCGTCGAGCTGGCCGCGCGGTTCTGTGCCGATGCGCTGGAGGAGTGCTATTTCGGCTGGGACCGTGCCCGCTTCGCCAGCGCCAGCGAGCACAACCGCCTGCGCGCCGCCGGCCAGCTGGCACTGGCCCGCTCGCTCGAGTGCCAGCAGGCCCGGCTGCAGGAGATCGTGTCCGAACTGCTCGGGGTCGCCGCCTAGGCGCGCTCGGTTCGCTCCATCGCCAGCACGGCCGCGCGGTAATGACGCAGGTTGGCGAGCAGGAACCCGATTGCGAACAGGCCGGCGCCGGTGCAGACCAGGCTCAACGAATACCGCAACGCCGCCTCGTCGGCGAAGCCATAGTCGGTCACCAGGGCCACCAGCGTGGGTCCCAGCGTCAGTCCCAGCACGTTGATCACGAAGTAATACAGCGCCGTGACCTGGGCGCGCAACTGGTTCGGCGTGTACATCATCAGCGCCGCGGCGCCGGTCGCGGTCGCACCCGCGCCGCCGATGGCGCTCGGGATCATCCAGAGGATCGCCAGTTCGCCGCTGGGCATCAGCGGTGCGATCGCCGCGGGCGGGACGAACAGCAGCATGAACCACAGGCAGGTACGGATCAGGCTGTCTTTCCCGCCCCGGCGATAGCCGCGGTCGGCGAGCCAGCCGGCCAGCAGCACGCCGAGCGGGCCGCAGACCAGGTTGACGCTGCCATAGACCAGGCCGATCTGCGGAATGCTCCACTGCCAGCTGCGCACGAACATCGTCGGCAACCAGAAGAACAGCGCGTAGCCGATGATCGTGACGACCGACATCCCGAGCATGTGCGTCAGGTAGACGCGCCAGCGCCGGGCGAGATAGACCGCCGCCTGCCAGAGGCTCAGTTCCTCGGTCTCGCGGCCGCTGGCGTCCCGCACGCGGATGCGGCCGTGGCGCGCCGGTTCCTGCACCGTGGTCATCAGCAGGGCGATCAGCAGCCCCGGCAGGCCAACGATGACGAAGACGAGCTGCCAGGGCTTCAGCAGGCCGAGGACCGGCAGCTCCAGCGGCGGCAGCTCGTTGACCAGGCCGATGACGAGGCTGCCGAGGATCATGGCCACGCCGGCGCCAAGCGAGACGCCCATGTTGTAGACGCTGATCGCCCGGCCGCGGCTTTCGCGCGGGAAATAGTCGCTGATCAGCGACAGCGCGCAGGGATGCAGTGTCGCCTCGCCGACGCCGACCCCGACACGGGCGAGGAACAGCTGCCAGAAATTGCGCGCCAGGCCACAGGCCGCGGTCATCAGGCACCAGATCGTGATGCCGATCGCGATGATCCGGCGGCGGCTGCCGCGGTCGGCGAGCCGGCCGATCGGGATGCCGAGCACGGTATAGAAGAGCGCGAAGGCCAGGCCGAGGAGCAGGCTGATCTGGGTGTCGGACAAGTCGAGGTCGGCGCGGATCGGCTGCACCAGCAGCGCCATGATCTGCCGGTCCAGGAAGGACACCATGTAGGCGGCGGTCAGGATCGCGACCACGTACCAGCCGCGCCGCGGCGGCGGATACGCATCGTTTCCATTCCCGCCGGGACGGGCGCTGCCGTGCATGCTGTTCGCCCGCTGCAGGAGACCGCCGCCGATGATGCCGCAGCGCGCCGCCCGGGGCCAGCCACGCTCAGGCGGCGGCGCGGCGGACCCGGTCGCCGATCCGCCGGGCCGCGGCGCGCATCGGGCCGAGATAACGGCGCACGACCTGCCGCCGGGCCAGGCTCTCCGACAGGTAGCGCAGGGCCAGGCAGCCGATCAGCTGCTCGCCGGCGTGGATCGGCACCGAGAAGGTCGCGGTTCGGACCGCGACCGGCGTGCGCCGCTGGCCGGGCCCGAAGGCATAGCCGTGCTGGCGAACCTGAGCCAGCGCGCGCTGCAGCAGCGCCGGGCGTCGCGCCAGCGCGTGCTCCGGCTTTGCGGAACGGGCGCAGACGTCGAGCAGCGTCTTGCGGGTTAGGCCGTCGCAGAACGCGAGGTAGACCTTGCCGGTGGCACTGCTCAACAGCGGCAGGATCGTGCCGCGACTGTAGACGTTCGGCGCCAGCGGGCTCATCGCATCGGTGTTGTCCCGGAGCATCATCGCGGCGCCATACGGCGTCGCGATCGCGACCGGGAAACCAACGGCGGCCGCCAGCACCTCGAGTTCCGGCCGGGCGGCAGCGCTGATCCAGCCGCCGTCGTAGAAGCCGTCGCTGAGGCGGCGCACCGCGAGTGTCAGGTAGTAACGGTCGTCGCCGGGTTCGCGCTGCAGGTAACCGGCGGCGCGCAGGTTCTCGAGCAGGCGATGCACGGTCGTCTTGGCCAGGCCGGTGGCCGCAACGTAGTCCCTGAGCCGCCCGCCGTTGTGCAGGTTGACCGCTTCGAGCAGCCGCAAGCCGCGTTGCAAGGCGCGAATTTCCGGTACCGTGGCCATGCCAGCCGTGTCCGCCATGAGTGTTCCATTTAGTGGAACATCGACGGCCGCGACTTGCAAGCGGGCCGGGCGCGGCGGGAGCAT
>RFHQ01000200.1 GCA_003695765.1 Gammaproteobacteria bacterium | reverse complement strand
GCGCGAGCGCCCGATCGCGTCGATCTCGTCGATGAAGATGATGCAGGGTGCCTGCTGGCGGGCCTGCTCGAACAGCTCGCGCACGCGCGCCGCGCCGACGCCAACGAACATCTCGATGAACTCGGAACCGCTGATATTGAAGAACGGCACGTTGGCCTCGCCCGCCACCGCGCGTGCGAACAGGGTCTTGCCGGTGCCCGGCGGGCCGACCAGCAGTACGCCTTTCGGCGCCCGACCGCCCAGCTCCCTGATCCGCGCCGGGTTCTTGAGGAACTCCACAGTTTCCTTCAGTTCCTGCTTGACCTCTTCGTAGCCGGCGACGTCCTCGAAAGTGACTTTCGGGCCGGTCTCCGGGTGCACCCGCACGCGCTTGCCGATACTCAGGAAGCCGCGGCCCATGCTGCCCATGCGTTGCGCCATCCAGCTCCAGAACAGAAACAGCACCCCGAGCGGCAGGACCCAGCTGAAGAAGAAATTCGTCAGCCAGTTGTCGGATTGCCGCACCGTGTACTTGACACCCTGGGCAGCCAGCTTCTCCGCCAGTTCCTGATTCCACAGCGGCACCGTGATGAACCGCTGCGGCTGCCCGGTGGCCGGGTCGGTGGTCGTCAGTGTGCCGGTGATCGCCTTGTCGGTGACGACAGCCTCGGCGACTTCGCGCTTGTCGACGTGCTGCAGGAATTCGCTGTAGGGGATCTCCAGCCGCGCGGTTTCTTCCATCCGCTGCCAGATGTGGAAGGAGACGACCACGAACAGCAGATAGAGGATCAGGTTGAACTGCGGGTGCTGCCAGAACGATCTCTTCGAGCTGTGATTGATCTCGATATCCGGCTCGTCGTCGTGGCGGGCACGAAATTGCGTGTTGTTGTTCGCCATCGGATCTTCCGTCAGGACTCCAGCTGGCGCAGGCGGGCGCGCAGGCGCTCCAGCTCGTCGAGCAAATCGAGGACCAGCGCGGCGCCGGCGAGGTTCAGACCGAGGTCACGCTCCAGCCGCTGCACGCGCCGCACCCGCCGGATGGCCACGCCCCGGAAGCGCCAGCCCGCCGGTTCCCGACCCTGTGGCTCGATGATGCCTTCGTCCACCAGCTCGAAGACCTGCTCCGCCGGCAGTTCGCAAAGGCGGCAGAACTCGGCCAGGTCGAGTTCGAGTTCTTCCAGGATCTCCCCACTCAATGTCGTCCGCTCGTTTGCCATGCTGCTCACACCCCCAGCCGCTGGCGCGGATTGAAATCGAAGGCCTGCCGGAACTCACGATAGGCCTGCTTCTGCCGCTCCGTCTCGGCCGGCGGCAGCGCGATCTGCAGCACGACGTAGAAGTCGCCGGGCTGCCTGGCGGGAATGCCGCGCCCCTTCAGGCGCAGCTTGCGGCCACCGGACGAGTTCGGCGGAATCTTCAAATCGACGATGCCGGTGGGCGTCGGCACCTTGACCGTCGCGCCCAGAGCCGCTTCCCAGGGGGCGACCGGCAGGTCCAGGGACACATCGCGCCCTTCGACCCGGTAGAACGGATGCGGCCGGAACTCGATCTCGAGATAGAGGTCGCCGGCGCCGCCCTGACCGATGCCCGGCGCCCCCTGCCCTGCGAGGCGGATGTGCTGACCCTGGCGCACGCCTTTCGGAATCCGCACGTTCAGCGTCCGTTCCTTTAGCTGCGGCCGCCCGTCCGGGCCCAGCTCCGTGTGTTTCAGCGTGATCGTTCGCTGCGCCCCGTGGTAGGCGTCCTCGAGGTCGATCTGCACCTTCGCGTAGGTGTCTTCGCCACGGGCGTGGAACTCGCGTCGGCGGCCGCCCGCCCGGCCACGAGCGAAACCGGCGCGGCCGAACAGGCTCTCGAAGAAGTCGCTGAAATCGCTGGCGTCGGCGCCGGTGAAGCCACCGCCGTGGAACTCGAAGCCCTGGTCCCAGCCGGGCGGCGGCCGGAACTCCTGGCCCGCCTGCCAGTTGGAGCCGAGCTGGTCGTAGGCGGCGCGCTTCTCCGGATCCTTCAGAACCTCGTAGGCCTCGCCGATCTCCTTGAAACGGGCTTCGGCGTCCGGCTCCTTGCTGACATCCGGATGATACTTGCGTGCGAGGCGGCGGTAGGCCCGCTTGATCTCGTCCTGGGTGGCGTCACGCTCGACACCCATGATCTTGTAATAGTCCTTGAACTCCATGACCGTTCGCCGTTGCCGCAACGCCCTACGCTATGGGCACTCCGCCGGAAAATCAAACCGCGGCAAAATGGTGTCTGAGACCATTTTCCGCCACGCGGTTTATTGGTCTCAGACACCAATTATTGTTTGCTAAAACAGTTGCTTACCAGCTCAGCACCAGGTAGCGCTGCATGCCGTCCTGGCGCACCAGCAAAAGCAGCCGGCGCTCGCCGGCCGCCGCGGCGACCGCGCGCTTGAAGTCCGCGGCAGTCTTCACCGGCTCGCGATTCACCTCCAGGATCACGGTCCCGGGCCGGATCCCGGCCAGCGCCGCGATCGAGCCGGGCTCGACCGCAGTCACGACGACGCCACTGTCGGCTTCGACATCGAACTGCCGCGCCAGCTCGCTGGTCAGCGTCTGCACTGTCAGGCCCAGTTCTTCTTCGCTGTGGGCCGGCGCCGCCGCGGCGACCGCGTTCTCATCCAGCTTGCCGATCACCGCCGTGAGGGTCCGCCGCTTGCCGTCCCGCAGGACGGTGAGCGTGGCCCGGCTGCCCGGCGGCGTCAGTGAGACGCGGTTACGGAAGTCACCGACATCGGTCACCGGGCGGCCCTGATAGGCGACGACGATGTCGCCCTGGCGGATACCGGCCTTCGCTGCCGGAGAATCGTCGGTCACCTGCGACACCAGCACGCCCTGCCCCGGCTCGAGCCCGAAGGATTCGGCCAGATCGGCGGTCAGCTGCTGGATCACGATGCCCAGATAGCCGCGCGTCACTTCGCCCTTGTCGATCAGCTGCCGCGCAATCTCGCGCGCCAGGTTGCTCGGAATCGCGAAGCCGACGCCCATATAGCCGCCGCTGCGCGTGAAGATCGCCGTGTTGATGCCGACCACTTCACCGTCGAGGTTCAGCAGCGGTCCGCCGGAGTTGCCCGGATTGATCGCCGCATCGGTCTGGATGAAGTCCTCGTAGTCGTTGATGCCGAGACTCGTCCGGCCCTTCGCGCTGACGACCCCGACGGTCAGCGTGTGGCTCAGGCCGAAGGGATTACCCATGGCCACGACCCACTCGCCGACCTCCAGCTTCGAGGAATCGCCGAGCCGCAAGGCCGGCAGGCCGGACGCGTCGATCTCGATGACCGCGATATCCGATTGCGGATCGCGGCCGGTCACCTTGGCATCGAATTCCCGACCGTCTTCCAGGCGCACACGGATCTTCTCTGCCTTGTCGACGACGTGGTTATTGGTCAGGATGTAGGTCTTGTCTTTCAGCAGCCCGTGTTTCGCGTCGAAGACGAAACCGGAGCCCTGCCCGATGACCTGACGGCCGCGAGGCTGCCGTGGAGCCGGCGCCCGCCCTGGCGGCGCCGGAAAATCTTCGCCAAAGAAGCGCCGGAAGAAGTCGTCATTGAACGGCCAGCCGTCGCCGAAGGGCAGCGGCCCACCAATCGCGGCAGCCGGCGCCCTGCCCTCGATCTGAATGAAGACCACGGACGGCGAGGCCGAACGGGCGACGGCCGCGAAGGCCTTGCCGGTCTGGCGCAGGCTCTCGATGCCCTGTTCCGATGCCGACAGGCACTGACTGAATGCCAGCAGCCAGATCAGCCAGGCGCCAGCGAACCCCAGGCGTCGTTTGCGAATTCGCATCTTTCTGCTCCTTTTGTTCTGATCCATTTTCAGGGCGACCGCCGCCCTGGCAGCTCACTGCTCCGCAAGGCGGATGCCATCGAGCGGCCGGCCGCCGGCCAGCTCGAAACCGGCGTCGGCCAGCCGCGCTTCCAGATAGCGGTTCGCGGACTCGATCCACAACTGCGCCGTCGTCGCTTCCACTTGCAGGACGTCGGCCACGTCGCCCACCGGAATCCGCTCCAGCTCGTGCAACATCAGCGCGCGCCGCCAGTTGAGCGGCAGATCGCCCAACAGGCGCAGCGT
>RFHQ01000199.1 GCA_003695765.1 Gammaproteobacteria bacterium | reverse complement strand
TAGGGATATTCGTCGATCGCACCAAGCTGGATGCGACGAAATGCCGCAGTCCGGGCAGCCGTTGCATGGGCAACGTCCTCAGGGCTCACCGGCCGGGGCCGTGCGGCGGCGGATCAGCGCGACCATCGCCAGCGCCGGCAGGATGATCAGCGCCGCGGCGAACAGCGGACTGTTCACGCCCAGCGCGCCGAACAAGATCCCGGCGACCGGCGGGCCGATGGCCCGGCCCATCCAGCTGCCCGACTGGTAGACACCCATGACCAGGCCGCGTTCCTGCTCGGCGGCCTGGTGCGAGACCAGGCTGGACATCGTGGTGATGAACAGCGCCCCGCCGCCGGCGGTGAACGTGATACCGGCCATCATCAGCGGCCAGGTCGGCGCCTGGGTCATGATCAGCAGGCCGACCGGGTAGCAGGCCAAGCCGAAGGTCACCAGGCGGCCCTCACCGAAGCGCGGCACCAGCCGGCCGACGAGCACACCCTGCACCGTGCCGACCAGCAGTCCGAGATAGGTGAAGCTGAGCCCGACCTCGCGTGGCCCCCAGCCATAACGCGCGCCGGACCACAATGGGAAGATCGTCTCGAACAAGGCCATGCCGAGATAGACCAGGAAGCCGGCCAGCACCATCTGCGCAAGGATCGGGCGGCGGAATACCCGGCGCGCCGCCGCGAAACCACCTTCGCGCGGCTTGCCTTCGGCATGGCTGCGTTTTTCCGGCGGCAGGCTCTCGCGCAGGAACAATATCCCGGCCACTGCGGTAAGCGCGCAGACGGACGCCGCGGCAATGCCCGGCCAGAACAGGCTGGCCGATGCGGCATCGGAACCACCGAGCAGGCCGCCGATGGCGGGACCTACGATGAAACCGAGGCTGATCGCGCCGCCGACCATGCCCATGCCGCCGGCGCGTTTTTCCGGCGGGGTGACATCGGAGACATAGGCCATCGCGACCGGCAGGTTGCCGGAGGTCAGCCCGTTCAGGCTGCGCGCGATCGCCATCATCCAGAGGTTGTCGGCAAAGGCCAGCAACAGGTAGCTCGCGGCCTGCCCCAGCAGGCTGATCACCAGGATCGGCTTGCGACCGAAGCGGTCGCTGAGACGCCCCCAGACCGGCGTCGACAAAAACTGCCCGACGGCGAAGGTGCCGATGATCGTCGTCGCGACCGCCGGCGACGCGCCGAGGTTCTCGGCGAAGAACAGAAAGGCCGGCAACACCAGGCCGAAGCCGAGGCCGGACATCAGGATCGTGGACAGCAGTATCGGCATGCAGCGGAATACTCCGGCGGAAGGCTGGCGCCACGCCGGAGCTGCGCCGGCGACGGGCGCGTACTATCGGAGAACACTCGCAGGCTGTAAAGCAGCGATACCGGCGCAACCGCCAGTCGGGATGCCGCCCGCAACGCGGCGCGACGCGCCGGGCGATTTGCGCGCGGCGCGCGGCCGGAGGACACTGGCGCCAGGCCACCCCGGAGCGCGCCATGCGATATCGCAACGACCCCGACGGCAGCCGCCTGCCGATCAAGCTGGACACGGCGACCAACGGCGAATTCGCGCCGCGCCCGCTGGAACGCCACAGCCGCGCCGCCAACGCGCTGGCGCAGCAGCGCAGCGATGAACTGGCGAAACGTCTCGGCCTCAGCCGCCGGCAGTTCCTGACCTCGGCCTGCGGCGCGGCGAGCACCTTGCTGGCGTTCAACGAGGCGCACGCGGCCTTCGGCAGGACCGGCGGTTTCTACGCGCTGCCGGCGGAGGCCGCGCTGGACCAGCCGCTGGCCGCCGAACTGCTCGGCGGGCGGGAGTTCATCTTCGACATCCAGGGGCATCACGTGAACCCGCTGGAGCGCTGGCGCGCGCGCACGATGAACATGGCGATCGGGCTCAAGTTCATGCCGCAGAGCAAATGCGATTACATCGATCCGGATTCCGAGTTCGGCCATTTGCAGTGCTTCACCGGCCAGGCCTTCGTCAAGGAGATGTTTCTCGACAGCGACACCGACATGGCGGTGCTCACGTTCACGCCGACCCGCTACGAGGACATGCCGCTGACCGAGGACGAGGCGGCCGCGACCCGCGAGCTGGTCGACGCGCTGGACGGCAACCAGCGACTGCTGTTGCACGGGCGCGTGGTGCCGAACATCGACGGCGACGTCGAACGCATGCCGGAGATCGTCGAGCGCTGGCAGGTCTCGGCCTGGAAGACCTACACCCAGGCCAGCGTCGACGGCTCGGCCGGCTGGTGGCTGGACGACGAGGAGCACGGCGCGCGGCTGATCGACATGGCGAGGCAGACCGGCGTCAAGGTGATCTGCATCCACAAGGGCCTGCCGCTGCCGACGCCGTTCATGACCCGCGACAACCGACTCTATGGCGGCTGCCGCGATGTCGGCCGCGCCGCGAAACAGAACCCGGACATCGATTTCGTGATCTATCACTCGGGCTTCGACATCCAGGCGAAGGATGGTCCCTTCGAACCGGGCGATCACCCGATCGGCGTCGACTCGCTGATCCAGTCGCTGATCGACAATGAGATCCCGCCGAACAGCAATGTCTATGCCGAGCTCGGGACCACCTGGCGTTACCTGATGCGCGACCCGGAAGAAGCCGCGCACGTGCTCGGCAAGCTGTTCCGCTATGTCGGCGAAGACCGCGTGCTCTGGGGCACGGACTGCATCTGGTACGGCTCGCCACAGGACCAGATCCAGGCCTTCCGGACCTTCCAGATCGCGCCGGAACTGCGCGAGCGTTACGGCTACCCGGAGATCACGCCGGCGCTGCGGGCCAAGGTCTTCGGCCTGAACGCGGCCCGGCCCTACGGCATCAGTCCGGAAGAGATCCGCCTGCGCGCCGGCAAGGACCCGGTGACCCGCGCGCGAGAGGAATACCGCAATGCGCCGGACCCGACTTACCTGACCTATGGCCCGCGCACCCGCCGCGAGTTCCTCGCCCTGCTCGGCCAGCGCGGCGGGCACTGAGCCGGCGTGAACCGTCGGCACTTCCCGCGCGGCATCAGCCGGCGCGATTTCGTCAATGGCACGCTGGCCGGCAGCGGTGCGG
>RFHQ01000198.1 GCA_003695765.1 Gammaproteobacteria bacterium | reverse complement strand
GCGCGCGTCGCCGTCGATCACCGGCTCGGCCCGCAGATCCAGCTGCACGCAGCGGCCGGCGGCCTGGGCCTCATAATCCGCGTCGGCGACGGCGGCCCGCGCCAGTTCGGCCAGCGGGACCGCCGTCCGCTGCGCCTCGCCACCGCCGAGCAGCCGCGAATACGCCAGCAAGCGCCCGATCAGTTCGTCCAGGCGCCGGACTTCGCACCGCACCCGCTCCAGCGTGTCCGGTGTCGCCTGCGCGCCCTGCCGTTCCAGCAGCCCGACGGCCAGTTCCATCCGTGCCAGCGGCGAGCGCAGCTCGTGGGAAACGTCGCGGAGCAGTTGCTGCTGGCCTTCGACCAGGCGCTGAATGCGTTCCGCCATGCGATTGAAATCGCGTGCCAGCGCGCCGATTTCATCGCGCCGCGCCAGGCTGCGCGGGTCGAGCCGCGCGGCGAGATCGCCGGCGGCGATCCGGCGCCCGGCCGCGCGCAGGGCCAGCACCGGGCGAACGAGATAACGGGCCAGCAGGTAACAGGCCACGACGCTGCCGGCGAGCAGCAGCAACAGGAACAGGGCGCGGCTCGGCGGCGCAGCGAACAGCCCGCCGCGCGGCGGGCGCGGGGGCAGCAGCACCAGGCGGTAGCGCTGGCCGGCCGGGCCCTGCAGCGTCACGGCCGGCGGTGGCCTTCCAGTGAGTCCCGGCGGACCCGCCCCCCCGCGTTGCAGCCGGCGCTGAAACCACGGCGGCAACGGCCGCCCCAGCAGCTCGCTGCCGTCGGCCCGCAGGACCAGCAGCATGCCGGGCGAATCCTGCTGGCGGCTGGCCAGCCAGTCCGCCAGCCCGGTCTCGCCGCCGGCCCGCAATGCAGACTGCGCTTCGGCTGCCAGTGCCGGCAGCACGCGGCTCAGGGTCTCGAAGCGGGTATCGGCCAGCTTCTCGCGCATGATCAGCGCGGACAACAGCCCGCCGAGCAAGGCCGCAACGATGATCACCGACCAGAAGGCGAAAAAGATCCGCCAGAAAAGCCGGTTCATGCCCGGTTCCCCGGCAGGACCAATTGATAACCGCGACCGCGCAGCGTACGGATTCGCGGCTGGCCGTCCGGCAAGGGGCCCAGCTTGCGGCGCAGATTGCTGATGTGCGTGTCGAGGCTGCGATCCAGCGGCTGTAGCGGACGGCCCAGTGCGCTGCGGGACAGATCGGCCTTGCTGACGACGCGCCCGGCCCGCCGCGCCAGCGCTTCGAGCACCGCGAACTCGGTCGCGGTCAGCGTCAGCGGCCGGTCGGCCAGCGTCACGCAACGGGCACCGGGGTCGAGCACCAGTTCGGCGACCTGCAGCCGGGCCTCGGGCCGCATTCCACCGGCGCCACTGCGGCGCAGGACCGCGCGCAGGCGGGCCAGCAGTTCCCGCGGGTTGAAAGGCTTGGGCAGGTAGTCGTCGGCACCGATCTCCAGGCCGACGATGCGGTCGGTCTCGTCGCCGCGCGCGGTGAGCATGATCACCGGCACAGCGGACTGGCGGCGGATCTCGCGCAGGACCTCGAAACCGTCCATGCCCGGCAAGCCGATGTCCAGCACGACGATGTCGGGCTGCAAGGCCGGCAATTGCGCCAGCGCCGCCGGCCCGTCAGGAGCGACGCTCGGCGCATAGCCTTCCGGGCGCAGGTAAGCGACGAGCATTTCGCAGAGCTCGCGATCATCGTCCACCAGCAGCAACTGGGTCGCCATGCCGCCACCTTAGCGGCTGGCCGCGCAGCGCGCAGCCATGGCGGCGCGCGCTTTGCAATTCTTTGCAATTCTCGCGGCCGGCTGACAGCCAGGGCGCCAGCCGGCCGCTAGATTGGTCACCGAGGCGCGCCGGACGGGCCGGCGCCACGAACCGACACAGGAGGAACGACGATGCGATATACGCGACGCATGACCCTGACCGCGACCGCGCTGGGCGTGCTCGGCGCCACGGCCTTGGCCTGGGGCGTGAACGAGCCGCCGGCCGGCGAGCACCCCCCGTGGCTCGGCCACGGCCGCCACGCGCACGGGGGGCGGCTGGCGCACATGGCGCGGCAACTCGAACTGAGCGAGGCACAGCAGGCGCAGATCCGCGCGATCTTCGAGGCCTCGCGCGAGCAGGCCGAGCAGATCCGCAGCCGGCTGGAAAGCATGCGCGATCAACTGGGCGGGATGGTCCGCAGCGGCGACTTCTACGAGGACCAGGCCCGGGTCCTCGCCGAAAGTCATGCCCAGGACTTCGTCGAGCTGACCGTGCTGGGGCTGCGCACGATGAGCCAGGTGTACGCGGTCCTGACGCCCGAGCAACGGGCCAGGGCCGACGAGTTGCTGGAACGGCGCCGGGGCTTCGGCCCGCCGCGGGGTTTCGGCTGGTTCGGCGACTGAGCCTGCCACCGCGCCCGCGCGCCGGCGGTCTTCCCCCGTCGCCGGCGCGCCGGGCACCCCGGCAGGCCCGCGTTGGCCCGCGCGCGTCCTGCTCCTACAATGGCGTCAGATTCCGCCAGCCGCCGACGAGTCTCCCAACGACCGCATGAGCATCGGACTTGCCCAGGGCCGACCCGGCCGGCCGCGCCGGCACCGTCATCGCGGCCGGGCGCGGCGCCCGTGATGCGCGCGCCACCGGCGGCTTGGCTGCTGGCCCTGCTGTTCGCCGCCGTGCCGGCGGCCGGCGCCGAGGCGCTGATTGCCGTGGCCGCGAACTTCCTGCAGCCGGCCCGCGCGCTGGTCACCGATTTCACGAAGGCCAGCGGCCACCATATCGAGTTGAGCGGGGGCTCCACCGGCAAACTCTACGCGCAGGTGCTGAACGGCGCGCCCTACGATGCGCTGCTGGCCGCGGACCAGCGGCGCGCCGCGGCCCTGGAAGCGGCCGGCATCGCCGTGCCGGGCAGCCGCTTCATCTATGCGCGCGGGCGGCTTTTGCTATGGAGCGCGGAGCCGGCATTGCGCGAAGCCGAGCTCATCGAGCGGCTGCGCGCCGGCCGCTTCCGCAAGCTGGCGATCGCCAACCCGGAGCTCGCACCCTACGGGGCCGCGGCCCGCGAGGCACTGCGGCGGCTCGGGCTTTGGGAGCAGCTCGCCACGCGCATCGTCCGCGGTGAGAATGTCGCCCAGGCCTACGCGATGGCGGCCAGCGGCGCCGCGGAACTGGCATTCATCGCCGCATCGCTGCAGCCACGTTCGGGCGGTGCGTGGCTGGTGCCGGAGACGCTGCATGAGCCGATCCACCAGGACGCCGTACTGCTGCGCCACGGGGCCGGCAACCCGGCAGCCCGCGCCTTCCTCGACTGGTTGCGCAGCCCGGCGGCCCGGCAACGCTTGCAAGCCTACGGTTACGCGGTGGATTGACGGCATGGATTACGGACCGTTGTGGCTCAGCCTGCGCCTCGCCGGCATCACGACCGGGCTCTTGCTGTTGCTCGGCACCCCGCTGGCCTGGTGGCTGGCCCGCAGCCGCGCGCGGCTGGTACCCGTCGTCGAGGCCGTCACTGCGCTGCCGCTGGTGCTGCCGCCGACGGTGCTGGGTTTCTACCTGCTGTTGCTGATGAATCCCGGCAGCGCGCTCGGCGGCGCCTGGCTGAGCCTGACCGGCGACACGCTGAGCTTTTCTTTCGCGGGCCTGGTCGTCGCCTCGCTGTTCTATTCGCTGCCCTTCGTCGTGCAGCCGCTGCAAAGCGCCTTCGCGGCGCAGGATCACGGCCTGCTGGAAGCGGCGGCGACGCTCGGCGCCGGACCGCTGGACCGGTTTTTGACCGTGGCCTCGCCGCTGGCGCTGCGCGGCTACCTGGCTGCCGCCGTGCTCGGTTTCGCGCACACGATCGGCGAATTCGGCGTGGTGTTGATGGTCGGCGGCAATATTCCCGGGCGCACGCAGCTGATCTCGATTGCGATCTACGAGCAAGTCGAAACCCTGAACTACGCCGAGGCGCATCGCTGGTCGGCGCTGCTGCTGCTGTTTTCCTTCCTGACGCTGCTGCTGGTCTACACGGTCAACCGGCGCAGCCTGCCGCGGGTCGCCTGACATGCCCGAACTGGCACTGAAGGTACGAGTCGAGCGGTCAGGCTTTACACTGGCCGTGGACACGGCGCTGGCATTGACCGGCATCACGGCCCTGTTCGGGCCCAGCGGCAGCGGCAAGACCAGCCTGTTGAGGATCATTGCCGGCCTGGAGCCAGCCGCGCACGGGCAACTGCGCTTCGACGGCGAGCGCTGGTCGGCCGACGGCCGCCGACCGCCGCCACAGCAACGCGGCACACCGATGGTGTTCCAGGACACACGGCTGTTTCCGCATCTGGATGTCGCCGGCAACCTGCGCTATGCCGAGCGCCGCGCCGACCGGCACCGCCCGGGGCCGGTGCGCGACGAGGTCATTGCAGCGCTGGACCTGGCGCCGTTACTGCCACGCCGCGTGCCGGGGCTGTCCGGCGGCGAGCGCCAGCGGGTCGCGCTCGCGCGGTGCCTGCTGGCGCGGCCGCGGCTGTTGTTGCTGGACGAGCCGCTCGCAGCGCTGGATCTGCAGCGCCGGGCCGAACTCTTGCCCTATCTCGAAAAGCTGCCGGTCCTGTTCGGGATCCCGTCACTCTACGTCACGCACGCAGTCGACGAGGTCGCGCGGCTGGCCGAGCAGGTGCTGGTGATGGCCAACGGGCGGATCGTCGCTTCCGGCGAGACCGCGGCCGTGCTGGAACGGCTGGACCTGCCGCAGCTGACCGGCCTGCCGGAAACCGGCGCGCTGCTCGATGCGCGGCTGCGCCGGCACGATCCGGCGCTGGGGCTCAGCGAACTGGAACTGGCCGGCCAGCGACTGAGCCTGCCACAGGTAGACGCTGCGCCCGGCAGCCGGCTGCGGCTGCGCGTGCGCGCGCGCGATGTAGCACTGGCCCGCGAGCCGGTCGCCGCCAGCAGCATCCGGAATCAGTTACGCGCGCGCGTACTCGCAATCGAGGAGCAGGCCGACGGGCCGTTCGCCGAGGTGCTGCTCGCACTCGACGGTGGCGATGAATTGCATCTGCGCGCGCGCATCACCCGCGCATCGGCCCGGGAACTGCAACTGTCGCCGGGCCAGCCGATCCACGCGCTCATCAAAAGCGTGGCGCTGGACGGCGAACCGCTGGCGCAGGAACTCTAGTCGCCGCGAAGCCCGCGGATCAGCAGGTTCGGGATCTTCGCCTGGTCCCATGGCGCCGGCGGCCAGGTCCGGCTCGCGCGCAACACGACGAGATCGAGCGACGGTATCACCCAAGTGTGCTGAAAACCGTGACCGGCGAGCTGGAAGACATCGTCGCTGGCGAACGGCTCCGAGGCCCACCAGGCCTGTACGCTGGGCGGCGGCTCGGGCGAGGTCTTGCCGTCGAGCAGCGTCGTCAGCCAGAGCTGGTAGCCATAGCCCGGCCAGCTGTCGGCCGGCCGGCGCATCTCCGCGGCCCAGCCGGGCGGCAGGATCTGCCGGCCGCGCAGGCGACCGTCGTCGAGCAAGAGCTGGCCGAGCACGGCCCAGTCCACCGGCCGCGAGAAAACGCAGCAGGACTTCATGACGTTGCCGCCGGGCCGGTCCAGGTACATCCAGGCCGGCGCGCGGCCGGCCGGCTGCCAGAGGCGCCGGCCGAGGTAGTCCTGGTACGGCTCGCCGGTGGCCCGCTCCAGCAGCAGGCCCAGCAGGTTGTTCTCGTTGTTGTTGTAGTCGAAACGCGTGCCCGGCGGGTCGGCGAGCCGCAGCCTCAGGATCGGCGCGTTGAAGTCGGTGCCGAAGTGCTGCCAGACGGCCCGTGACCACGGCACCGGCCGGTAGTCCGTGCTGATCTGCTCGAGTCCGCCGGACATCTGCAGCAGGTTGCGGACCGTGATCGAGCCACGCGGGTCATCGCGCCACTCGTCGAGATAGCGGCCGATCGGGTCGTCGAGCGATGTAAAGGCGCCGTCGGCCAGCGCGATCCCGACCGCCATCGCGACCAGTGTCTTGGCCATCGACTGCGGATTGAACAGCGACTCGCGCGTGTAGCCCGGACCGTAATGCTCCAGTTCCAGGCGGCCGTGGCGCAGGACGATCAGAGCCATCGAGTCCTGCGCATCGGCATAGGCGACGACCTCGTCCAGCAGCGTCCGGGGAATCGTCGGCGGCGCGGCGGGCTCCGGCACCCAGCCGTCACCATGAGCCAGCGGCGCCCGCGGCTCGAACCAGTCCACCGGCACCGTATGCGCGTCGTAACCGCCGAGCAGGTAGCTGCCATAGCGCTCGATGAACAGCCACTCGGCCCGCAGCCACCAGCCAGCCGCGAGCAACAGCAGCAGCGCGAACAGCCAGGCCGGCCTCAGGCGCATATCGGGCTCACCATGAAAAGACAAGGGCGCGGCCGCTCAGGCAGCCGCGCCCCCGCATTGCTCAGGCGCTGCGACTCAGCGTTCGCGGGCGCCGAAGTTCCACTTGAAGCGCACCATCCAGGTCCGCGGATCCTGCAGGTACTGGAAGCCGGCCAGCGTGGAGACGACCATCTTCTTGTCGTTGCAGTTCTTGCACTCCGCCACCAGGCTCCAGTTCTGCTCGACGTGGTTCAGCGTCAGCGAGCCGTTCCAGGTCTCGTAGCCGTCGATCAACGACTCCGGGCCGCCGCTGGTGCCGACGCTGTGATCACCGACCGCGTAGAGATAGGCGCTCGGGATCAGCTCCAGGTTCGCGGTGATCGGCCAGACGTAGTTGAAGCCGCCGGTCAGCGTGTAGTCCGGCGAACGCACCGGTGGAGCGATCTGCCCGTCCTGGTTGACGATGCCCTGGCCGCAATCGACGCCATTGACCAGGCAGCGCTGCTGTTGCTCGAGGATCTCCCGCGACAGGTTCTTGTACTCACTGTCCTGCAGGCCGACGTTCAGGAACAGCGTCAGCGGATCGGTCGGCGCGAACGTGAGTTCCGCTTCCAGGCCCCGCACTTCGAGATCGGCGAAATTGCGCGTGATGAAGATGATCCCGCCGCTGCTGGTCCGGAAAGCCGACGGCAGCTGGAAGTCCTCGATATCCGACAGGAAGGCCGTCAAGTTGATGCGCAGCCGCTTGTCCAGCCACTCGGACTTCATCCCGCCCTCGTAGGACCAGACCTTTTCCGGCCCGAAGGGCTGCAGGTTCTCCGGCGCCGTGCCGCGGGCGTTCCAGCCGCCCGACTTGAAGCCGCGCGTCGCCGAGGCATAGAAGCTCAGGTCACTGCTGGCATCGTACTTGACCGCGAAGCGCGGCGTGACGATCTGCTCGTCCTGCTTGGTCGGGATGCCGAGCGCGACCAGATTCGCAGTATCCAGGCAGGACGGCGTGACCGGCATGCAGCTGGCGCGGTTGTCGTGGAAGGCAACCTTCTTCTCCTCGTCCGTATAGCGGGCGCCCACGGTCACGGTCCAGCGCTCGGTCACCGCGTAGTCGGCCTGCGCGTAGATCGCCCAGGCCTCGGTGGTATTGTCCAGCACCCGGTCGGCGAGCACGAAGGGGAAGCCAAGATCGAAGATATCGCCGAAGTCCGTCGTGTTGTCCTCGTCGATGTAATAGAAGCCGGCGACATAGGTGATCTTGTCGCCCAACTTCGAGTCCCACTTGATCTCCTGCGTCAACTGCTCGTGACTGCCCTGGTTGGCGATCGTGAAGCCGCCATAGGGCGCCGTGCCGTTGAAGAAATCCAGCGCGAAGTCCTGGTCCAGGTCACGCCAGCCGGTGATCAGGCTCAGCGTGCCCAGCTCGCCGACATCGATGTCGATCACCGACGAGATGTTGAAGGACTCGACCTCGTTGCCCAGCGCGAAGTTCTGCTTCTCGCCGGTCAGGATGCCCTTGAGCGGCGATCCCTTCTGACTCAGGCCGGTGTCGGTGAAACGGTCGCCGTCGACGCGCTCGTTCCAGAGGTTCGCGTGATCGGTGTTGATGAAGTCCAGCGCCAGGTCCCAGCTGATGTTGTCGGTGACCTTGAACAGCGCATGGCCGCGAACGCCGTAGTTTTCTTCTGAATTGATGTCGTCCTCGCCGGTCGTGCGGCTGGTGACGAAACCATCGTCCTCGATGTAGTAGGCCGAGAGCTTGGTCAGCAGGCGATCTGAGACCGGGATGTCGACCGAACCGCGCACGTGGATGCGGTCGAATTCGCCATAGCCGAGCTCCGCGTAACCGCCGAGCTCCTCGGCCGGTTTCTTCAGGATCACGCGCACCGCGCCACCGGTTGTGTTGCGGCCGAACAGCGTGCCCTGAGGACCGCGCAGCACCTCGATTCGGTCGACGTCGAACAGCGTGAAGTTGTTCGCGTTCTGTCGCGTGACGTAGATGTCGTCGACGTAGCTGCCGACCGGCGGGTCGAAGGTCGCGATCGACTCGGTGTTGTTCAAACCGCGCAGGGAGTAAGTATTGGCCGTGCCCAGACCGGTGTTGTTGTGCCCGATCAGGTTCGGCACCAGCCGGGTCATGTCCAGCGTCTCGGTCACCTGCAATCGTTCCAGCTGCTCGGCGCTGTAGGCCGTGACCGCGAGCGGCACGTCCTGCGCCAGCTCTTCGCGGCGCTGGGCCGTGGTGACGATTTCTTCCATCAAGACGTTTTGCGCGCTGGGCGCACCGGCGGGCAGCCCCACGGCGACCGCGATGCCCAGGCATAGCTGCAGAATCTTTCGCATGACCATAGTTCCCCCGTCAGGGACTCGAACCAGTCCCTTGATCGCTGGCTACGGTAATACAGTCTGTATCAGACTGCCAACAGAGACGGAAAAAGGTTCACAGCCGGAAGTACTTGACGCTGCGCCCGCAGGTTGCGAACGGGCAACAGATTTCAGTTGGCCGGCACGCAGCGG
>RFHQ01000036.1 GCA_003695765.1 Gammaproteobacteria bacterium | reverse complement strand
TGCAGTATGCGTCCACCGACATGGAATTCCCGTCGGGTCGCATCGATATCCGCCAGCGCCTCCATGCCGGGCACCGTGGCCGCGATCGCTGCGCGCACCTTGCGAAGCTGGCGAAAGGCACTGAAGTCGACGGCGGCATCGCCGAGCATGCGGTCGGCCAGCTCGCTGAGAATCACGGTTTCCGGGCGCACGTTGTCCAGCCGGTCGATGCCACCGTCACTGAGGCGCACGTAGTTGAACATCGACTCCTGCGTCGTCGGTTGCCATTCCTCGTCACGGGCCGTCACAGGTAGTACCAGGCTCTCGCCGGCATCGACGCCGCAGACATGACTCATGTTCAAGGTCGTCGTCAGGAACAGCTTGAAGCCGATCCGCTCCAGCGCGTGCCGGGTCCAGTCCTGCGCCGGGCTCGCGGCCAGCAGATTCCCGCCCAGAAACAGGGCCGCGTCGATGTCGCCACGGCCAGCGGCCAGCAAGCCCTGGAGGGTGTCGTAACCGGGCGCCGTCGGCAGGCGGATGTCGAAATACTGTTCCAGCCGCCGCTGCATATCGGCCGGCAGCGCCGGCTTGACGCCGACCGTGCCGATGCCCTGGATATTGCTGTGCCCGCGCAGCGGCAGCAGGCCGGCATGCGGGCGACCGACCATGCCCCGCAGCAGTGCCAGGCAGGCGAGTGCTTCCACGTTCGCGACACCATCCAGGTGATGCGTCAGGCCCATGCCCCAGGCGAAGATCGCGTTGCGCGAGCGGCAATAGATTGCGGCGACCCGCTCCAGCTCGGCTTGCGCCAGCCCGGTCGCCGCTTCGATTTCCGTCCAGGACGTGGCTTCGATGTCGGCCCGCCAGTCGGAGAAGTTTTCCGTATGGCCGTCGATGAACTCGCGGTCCTCCCCACCGGCTGCCAGCACAGCCTTGGCCAGGCCCTTGAACACCGCGACGTCGGAGCCGATCCGTGGCTGCAGGTAGTCGGACGCGATCCAGTCGCCACCACTGAGCATGGAACGCAGGCTCTTCGGGATCGCGAAGCGCACCAGGCCCGGCTCGCGCGCCGGATTGATGACGATCACGTCGCCACCGCGCGCGCGGCACTCGGCCAGCTTGTGGATCAGTCGCGGATGGTTCGAGGCCGGATTGGCGCCAATGACGAAAATCAGGTCGCAAGCCGTGAGATCGGCGAGTTCGACCGTGGACGTGCCGGTACCGATGGTACTGCCCAGGCCGACGGCCGTGGCCTGGTGACAGTAATAAGAGCAGTTGTTGACGTTGTTCGTGCCATAGACCCTTGCGAGCAGCTGCAACAGGAAGCCGGCCTCGTTGGACGAGCGCCCGGAGCAGTAGAAAAAGGTCCTGGACGGATCGCTGGCCGCGAAACGCCGGACCGCCAGCCCGAGCGCGAAATCCCAGTCCACCGGCCGGTAACGCGACTCACCGGCCGGCTTGTAGATCGGAAAGCCGAGCCGGCCCAGCTGTTCGAGTTCCTGCCCATCGAGCTCGCGCAGTTCGGCCAGCGAATGCCTGAAGACCTCGGCCGGTATCGGTGGCTGGATATCGGTGGACTGCGCTTGGATCGACTTGTTGCAGACTGCTGGAAACTCTCCGAGTTCGTTGGTCATGCCGCCGCGCTGACCACCCATGCCCAGGCCGCAGGCCTTGCAGGCGTTTTTCGTGCTCAAGGCACGAGCGGAATTGCGCAGGCCGATGCGCCGCACGGTCGCGAGCGTGTACAACACTTTCTTGCCGCCGCCGCCGACCGTTGGCGGTGCTGCGAGCCGGGCCTGCGCTCGTCTGACCATGCCGGGACGCTGAACCTCTCAGAACTTGACGACCGGCGGCATGTTCGCGAAGGACCAGGCTTCGAAGGGCACGATCTTGCTGGCGAATGGATCCGAGAACAGCTGATCGGTCAGCCAGCGCCGCCGCATCTCGTCCTGTGCCGCCAGGTCCGCCGCGGTCCAGGCCTCGTCCGCGCGCCGTTCGACGATGTCGAGGTAACGATCCACGAAGCGTTCGAACAGGCCCTCGATAAACGCATAACTTTCGGTGACGCTGGCCGGATAGACCGGCGGCCCGTAGAAACTGGCGCCGACGCAGGCCGGACGCCGTCGCCACCGGGTCACGGTATCGTCCGTACCCTTGCAGATCAGCCGCCGGTACAGTGCCGGGTCCTTGCCATGGGCGGCGAACCAGTCATCGGTGACCTGCCGCAGTTCCGCGAGATCGGCCTCGATGCGCGTCCCGGGCATGACCCCGAGCCAGCCGCCGACCTGAGCCGAGCCATCGGTATAGATCTGCAGCACGATGGTCGCGTGCAGCATGCCGACCAGCGGCGAACGCGGGTGGAAATCCAGCGAATAGAACCGGCCCCAGCGCAGCTCGCCGCCGCCGCGGCCCGGATTGGTCTGTTTGCCCCAGGTCAGCATGCGGCCGGCCTTTTCGATGACCGGACCGCGCGTCACTCGCAGGTCGTAGTCGGAGTACTCGTTGGCCACGAAGCGGTCTTCGCGCTCAGTATTCCCGTTCAGTTGCATGACACGCCCGAGCTGACGTTCGTCCATGCGGGCGACGAAACGCTCGAAACGCTGCGTCAGCCTGTCCTGTTCGGCGGCCGGCAGTTGCGGGCGCGTCCGGTCGTGGCTGCTGGCGACAGCGAGGCTCGTCGCCAGCAGCCAGCAGGCCAGCGTCCAGCTCGCGGGGCCGAGACGACGCCGGCAGGTGGCAGCCGCAACCGGCCGCCTGTCCACCAGGCTCCTGAGCATCACCACTCCACTATACTCGCTCCCGTCATGATCCGGATAGACGGTGTCAGCAAGTGCTACGGCGACACCGTGGCGCTCGACGGGCTCAGCCTGGACATCGATGCGGGCGGCACGACGGTGCTGATCGGCCCGTCCGGCTGCGGCAAGTCGACGCTGCTGCGTTGCCTGCTGGGTCTGGTGCAAGCGGAGCGCGGCGAGATCTGTTTTGGTGGCCGCCGCCTGCAGGACCACGACCTGCTGACGCTGCGCCGGCGCATCGGTTACGTGGTCCAGCAGGGTGGCCTGTTTCCGCACCTGGACGCCCGCAGCAATGTCACGCTGGTCGCCGCCTGGCTCGGCTGGAGCAGCGAGCGCATCGCTGCACGCCTGGACGAACTGCTGGCATTGACTCGCTTGCCGGCCGCGGCGATGGTGCGTTTTCCGGCGGAACTGTCCGGTGGTCAGCAGCAGCGTGTCAGCCTGATGCGCGCGCTGATGCTGGACCCGGATTACCTGCTGCTGGACGAACCGCTGGGCGCGCTGGACCCGATGATCCGCCACGATTTGCAAATCGAGCTGCGGGACATCTTCGGCCGGCTCGGCAAGACGGTCGTGCTCGTGACCCACGACCTGCACGAAGCGGCCTGGCTGGCAGATCGCATCGTCCTGATGCGTGCCGGCCGGGTCGTGCAACAGGGCCGCCTCGACGAACTCATACGCGCACCGGCGGAGCCGTTCGTCGAGGCCTTCATCCGGGCCCAGCGATCGCCGCTGGACAGTCTCGCGGAGCCGCATTGATGCGCTGGCTGGGCGCCTTGCTGCTCCTTGCCCTGCCCGTCGGCGGGCCGGCGCAGACAGTCACGATCGGCAGCAAGAATTTCACCGAGAACGTGATCCTCGGCGAACTGTTGCGCCAGCTGCTGGTCGATGCCGGCATGGAGGCCCGGCACCAGGCGGCGCTGGGCGGTACGCGCCTGGTGTTCAATGCGCTCGCCGCCGGCGAAATCGACGCCTACGTCGAGTACAGCGGCACACTGGCGCGCGAGATCTTCGCCGCCGAGGCGCCGGCAAGCGACACAGCGCTGTCGGAGCTGCTCGCGGCGCGCGGTATCGTGCTGGCCGGCCCGCTGGGTTTCGAGAACAACTACGCGCTCGGCATGCGCGAGCCGCGGGCAGCCGAACTCGACATCCGCAAGATTTCCGACCTGCGCCGCCACCCGGACCTGGTCTTCCGATTCGGCAATGAATTCATGGAACGCGCCGATGGCTGGCCGGGGCTGCGCGCCGCCTACGGGCTGCCGCAGACGGACGTGCAGGGCATCGACCACGATCTGGCCTACCGGGCCCTTGCCGCCGGCGACGCAGACCTCACCGACCTGTACACGACCGATGCCGAGATCGAATACTACGGCCTGCGCAGCCTGGTCGACGACCGGCAATATTTCCCCCGCTACGCGGCCGTATTGCTCTACCGCCGGGATCTGGCGGCGCGCCAGCCGGCCGCGGTCACCGCGTTGCAGAGCATCCTCGGGCGGCTCGACGAGACCACGGTGCGGCGCATGAACGCGGCGGTCAAGATCGCCGGGCGCAGCGAAGCCGAGGTTGCTGCCGACTTCCTGCACGGGCCCGGCCGGACCGGGCTTGCTGTGCCCGGCCTGTGGCAACGGGTCGCGCAGCGCAGTGCCGAGCACCTGCTGCTGGTCGCGGTCTCGCTGACGGCCGCCGTGCTGATCGCCCTGCCGCTGGGGATCGTCGCCGCCCGGCGGCCACGCCTGGGGCAGTTCGTCCTCGGCTTGACCGGAATCGCGCAGACGGTTCCGGCGCTGGCCCTGCTGGTGGTGATGGTCCCGCTGTTCGGCATCGGCGCCGGACCGGCGCTGGTTGCGCTGTTCCTCTATGCGCTGCTGCCGATCGTCCGCAATACCCATGCCGGCCTGAGCGGAATCGACCCGGCCGTCCGGGAATCGGCGCTGGCATTGGGCCTGCCGGATGCCTACCGGCTGCGCCGGATCGAATTGCCGCTGGCGCTGCCGACGATCCTGGCCGGCATCAAGACCGCGGCCGTGATCAATGTCGGCGGCGCCACGCTGGGCGCGCTGGTCGGCGCCGGCGGCTACGGGCAGCCGATCCTGGCCGGCATCCGCCTCGACGATACCGGGTTGATCCTGGAAGGGGCCCTGCCGGCCGCCGGGCTGGCGCTGGCCGTACAGTGGGCCTTCGATGCCGCCGAACGGCGCTGCCTGCCGCCCGGACTGCGCCGGCGCTCCGGCGCACGCTCACCCGGCCGCGGGACTTCTTGAGATCCGTCACGCCGGCCCCATTCCGTTTGCATCGGTCAACGACGCGCAGCGGCGCGGGAGCGCCGGCTGCAGGAGGGAAGCGAACATGGCGACGAGAGCACTGGCGAGCAGCGAGTGGCAGGCCTATTTCGACCGGCTTTCGCGGGCCCTGCGGTCCGCGCCAGCGCGGATCGAAGTGGCCGGACTGGATCTCGGCGACCAGTACGAGGCCGAATGGGCCGCGCTGGAGGGCCTGAGCTACGATCCGAAGGACCGGGTATTCAGCGTCTTCCTCCCGGGACTGGAGCACAACATCCGCGAGCCGAAGCAGGTCTTCGTCGACGAAGGACCCGATGGATTGCACAGCGTCGAGATCGTCGACGCCGACGGCCGACGGCACCTCGTGCGGCTCGAGCAATTGCTGCGGCTGCCGGCGGCCTGAGCACGCCTAGCGGGCGGCGAGTTCCAGTTCCACGTCCAGGCGGTCCGCGCCACGGCGGATCTCGGCGCGGACCCGGTCGCCGGGCCGGTACTTCTTCAGCGCCGCAGAAAACGCCGCGAGATCCGCGAGCGGTTGGCCGTCCAGCGCAGTGATCACGTCGCCGGGCTTGAGGCCGGCGCGCTCCGCCGGGGATCCCGGCACGACCGAGTCGACGCGGACGCCCTCGCCCTGCCAGGCAAAGTCCGGCACGGTGCCCAGCGACACGCGGCGGCGATTGCCGGCGGCCGACGCGCGGGTCTCGCGCTGCGTGCCATTGCCCAGCCCCTCGCCGCTGAAGTGCAGTGGCTCCGGCCGCTCAGCGAGGTAGAGCGCTGCTTCCCGCACGACGGTCGCAACGCGGACCAGGCCGTCGGCGTCGACCTTGTCCGGCGTGTCACCGGGCCGGTGGTAGTCGAGATGCGCACCGGTGAAGACCTGCACCGCCGGGATGCCGGCGTTGATGAAGCTCTGCTGGTCGGAGGACTCGGAGGCGCCCGGGATCGTGCGCGTGGCGATGCCGGTCGTGAAGCCGATGCCGCGGAAGATGTGCGGCCATTCGCTGGCCGATTCTGCGGCCAGTATCGACACCGGCTGGTCACGCAGGCGTCCGACCGTGTCCATGTTGATCACGGCG
>RFHQ01000005.1 GCA_003695765.1 Gammaproteobacteria bacterium | reverse complement strand
CTGCTCAGCGAAAACGGCAGCAGCACGCTCTTGCACGAACTCGCGCACGTGCTGGCGCCGGTTTCGGCCGCGGCGACTGCCGACTGGATCGACGAAGGTCTCGCCGAGTACCTGGCCTTGCGGGTCCTGCGCGACAGCGGCAGCATCAGCGCGCGCCGATTCGCGAGCAGCCTCGACGGCTACCGCCGCCGCGGACGCGGCGTTGAACGCCTCGCGGCGACGCAGGCCAGCGGCGCCATCATGGCCCGGGCGGTCGCCGTCTTCGCCGATCTCGACGCCGAACTGCAAGCCTGCAGCGATGGCCAGCAGGACATCTACACGCTGGCCCGCCAGCTGATGGATAGCTCCGTGCCGGTGGACGGCCACGGGCTGCGCGCCATGGCCACGCGGCTCTGCAGCCGGACCCTTCGCCGCAGCAACTTACCATAACGAGAAAAACTGTGACGCCGGTCACCGTTTCCGGGCGCAGCAGCGGGTATAGTCTGCGCAAGGGCCAGCCTGCGTCGCGCAGAGACCGGGCCCAAAGAAAAAGAAGCCCGAGCGACACGACGGGACGCGATGAACAAAGAAGAACGAGAAATCGAGCGCCTGCGGGACATCCTCGACGATGACCCGACCGACGAACTGCCGATCCTGACGATTCGCGGTGTCCTGCCCGGGGACAGCGCCGACAGCCTGGCTGAGACTGGCAGTCACCAGATCCTGCACCGCCGTGCCGGCGAAGCCGCGGCCGAATCGGCGCAAGGGGCGCTGCTCGCCAATAGCAGCCGCAGCCTCGAACGCCTGGAGACCGAGATCGAGGAGCTGCAGGACAAATGGCAGCAGGTCGAACGGAGGCTGGCCGACCGGGATGCCGAGGTCTCGCGGCTGCAAGAAGCCCTGGCCGAACGCGCGCAGCAGGTCGAAACGCTGGAAGCCGAGCTGGCCAAGAGCACGGCAGCCATTGCCTCGCTGGAGAGCGCGCGCCGCGACCTGGAGGTGGAATTGCAGACTGGCGCGCGGGAGCGCCAGCGCCTGCTGGCCGATATCGCGGGTCGCGACGAGCGGGCAGCCGACCAGGCCGGGGAGATCGCCCGACTGCGGACGCGGCTGTCCGAACTGGAAGCCGAGGCCCGGGACTGGAAAGCGCTGGCGGCCACACGCAGCGAGGAAGCCGAGCAGGCCGGCGCCGGGCGCCAGGAACTGACCGCGGCGATCGGCAGGTACCGGGAGCGCATTCAGGATCTCGAGACCTACATCGACGGGGCGAATGCGCAGCGCCGCGAACTCGAAGAACGGCTGTGCGAACAGTCGAGCATGCAACGGGCCCTGGAGCAGGCCGCGGCCAGCTGGGAGCGCCGCAGTGAACGCCAGGCAGCCGAAATCCGCGGCCTGCAGGCCCTGCTGCGGCGCGCCGAACGGCAGAGCCAGCAGCTGCGGGCGGATCTGCAGGATGCCCGTCGCGAGCAACGCGACAGTGTCGCCTCGCTGGAAAACCTGCGCGTCGAAAAGCAGGACCTGGCACGGCGCCTGCAGGGCGCGTCGCGGCAGGCGGCCGAGCTGACCTTCACCAGCGAGCAGCAACTGAAGGAGATCTCGCTGCTGAAGGCCGAAATCCAGCGGCTGGAGGAATCGGCAACCGAGCTGCTGGCCACCCGCGAGAAGCTCGCGCTGCTGGAGGAAGCACTCGGCGCGCGCGACGAGCAATTGCGCGAAGCAGAGGAGGCCCTCGCGGAGGCGACGGACGAAGCGACGGCACTGCGCGAGGCTCTGGACCAGCAGGCGCAACAGCTCGCAGTGCTGCGGGACGAACTATCGCAACAGCAACAGCAAGGCGAGGAGCTGGAGGGCGCGCTCGCCAGCCAGGCTGCGCGCACCGAGCAACTGGAAGGCGAGCTCGCCAGCCGCGACGAGGCACTGGCGAAACTCGGCGCCGACATGCAACGACTGGACGCGGTCGAATCCTCGCTGCAGCTGCTGGAGGCGCGGATGCAGCGGCCGGTGGCCACGCCCGAGCCCGCGGTCGAAGACGATCCGCACGGCGAGGTCACCCGGCTGCTCATCGCTCTCGGTGAAGATCGCGCCGTCAAGTACCCGCTGTATAAGGCGGACATGGTCGTGGGCCGTGCGCCGGACAGTGATATCCAGATCCGCCACCAATTCATCAGCCGGCATCACGCCCGGCTGCTCAGTGATGAGCAGGGGACCTTCATCGAGGATCTCGGCAGCAAGAACGGTGTGCGCGTCAATGCGAATCGCGTCGCCGAGCGGCAACGGTTGCGCAACGGCGACCTGGTCGATATCGGCAAGACGCGCTTCCAGTTCATCGACCTGATGGCGCCGCACGGGAATCAGGGCACGGCCTGAGCGATGTCCACTGCGGCGGCTGTGAGCGCGCTCACAGACAGGTGCCGGCCGATCGGCGATAGTCGGCGCCACGGCCATGCACTCCCCGAGCCTCATTCAGCGATCAGCCGCCCGGCGCCACGGTCCGGCGGGCCGGCTGCGGGGCATCCTGCTGCGCAAGCTCTGGCTCCCCCGCGCAGTCTACGAGGCCATGCCCTATGTGTACGTCTGCCTGGGCCTGCTGGCCCTGGCTTCCGCGATCTACCTGCCCGGCTGGACCTGGGTCCTGCCGTACCTGCTGCTGATCGGCCTCGCCTGCCTGCACGCCGGCCTGGCGCTGATCGCCTTGCGCTACCGTTTCCGGCGCCGCAGCCGCCCGGCCGATCCGCGCTGACGGCCGGCAGGCCGCGCATGCGATAATGGCGTCATTCGCATTATTCGGAGAAGCGCATGGCCGACGAGGCTTCGCGACGCCTGCGCCGTCGGCTGTTGCTGGCCGTGCTCCTGCCGCTCGCCGGGGCCGTCGCGGCGGCGGCATTGACCTACGCGGTCGGCTCGGCGATGGCGCCGTATGCCGGTGAGCACGGGTTCGCTGGTTTTCTCTGGCGCCTGTGCACGGCGGCGCTGCATGGCCGGCCCGGGGCCCTGCTGCTGCTGGCCAGCCCGACGCTGGTCCTGGGAGGCTGGTGGCTGCTGCTCCGGCTGCTCCGACGGCCCGCGGCACCTGTTTCGGAGGACGTCTAAATCTCTTTTAAATCAATAGATTACGGTTTCTATTACATCCGTTATGTCAATTATCGACGGCGTGAGCCACCGGCAGCCTTTATAGTGAGCAGGGAACGGCCGCTCCGCGATCAGGTCCAAGGCGAAGAAGTCGCGGGCAGCCGCTGTCAGGCGGGCCAGTAGTACCAGCCCGTGGCCGCGAGTGAAACCCAGAACAGGGCCAGCACGGCATGCCGCCAGCGGCGTCGCGTCAGGGTGGCGTGGAAGCCGGCGGCGCACAGGCCGGCCAGCCCGGCGAAGATCGCCGTGCTGCGCACCAGGGCGGGCATCTCGGCGGCAAACTGCTGGTATTCGTCCTGCAGCAGCCAGAAGACCAGTGCGACCACGGCCAGGCTGAATGCGATGGACACGATGCTGCCAAGAAAGATGCCCAGGATGACGGTGAATGGCCGCATATGCGAAGTCCGCTCGGAATACCGATGCTTGCCCGTCGCCGGAGCCGGGACTAGGCTAGAGACGCGAATTGAACCTGATTGTCCATGACTTGGCAAAGACGACATCGATCTGACCCCGCCCTGCCGCAGGGCTCATGGGCGCCGCTGGCGGCGCTGCTCGCCAGCCTGCTGCTGGCCCTCGCTTCGGTCGGCCCGGCCCCGACCCTGGCCGACGACCTCGCCGAACCACCAAAGGTCCTGCAGGCCACGGCTCGCCACCGCCAGGTCGCGAGGCTGGTGACCCGATTCGTCGAGCGTTACCACTACGCCCGCCCGCGCGTCGACGACGAACTGTCGGAGCTGGTGCTCGACGGCTATCTCAAGGCCCTCGACCCCGGCAAGCAGTATTTCCTGGAGTCGGACATCGTCTATTTCTCGCGCTACCGGCACACGCTCGACGATGTCCTGCGCAGCGGCCAGCTCGACCCGATATTCGACATCTTCCGCCTGTACCGCCTCCGTGCCCAGCAGAACCTGGGCTATGCGCTGAGCCTGCTCGACCACGAGCCGGATTTCACGGCGGACGAGATCTATTATTTCGACCGCGACGATCTGCCCTGGATTGCGACGGCCACCGAAATGCAGGATACCTGGCGGCGGCGAGTCAAGAACGATGCCTTGAACCTGATGCTGGCCGACAAGAGCTGGGCCGATGCAGCCGGGGTGCTGCGCAAGCGCTACAGCCGGGTGCTGAAGCGGATCAATGAGGTCGACAGCGACGACGTCTTCGAGACCTTCATGAACGCTTTCGCGCATACGCTGGATCCGCATTCCAGCTACCTGTCGCCGCGCCAGGCCGAGGAATACCGTATCCAGATGAGCCTGTCCTATGAAGGCATCGGTGCATCGCTGCAGCTCGACGACGACTTCGTCAAGATCCTGGATGTCATTCCCGGCGGGCCGGCGGCGATCGACGGCCGCCTGAAGGCCAACGACAGAATCACGGCCGTCGGCCAGGGTGACAGCCAGGAGATGACTGACGTCGTTGGCTGGGAGCTGGACGATGTCGTACAGTTGATCCGCGGCCCCGGCGGCACGCGGGTGCGCCTGCAGATCCTGCCGGCCGACGCCCTGCCCGGCTCGGACCAGTACATCGTCGAACTGGTCCGCGACAAGGTCAAGCTGGAGGCCCAGGCCGCCAAGGCGGATACCATGGAAGTCGAGCGCGATGGCGAGACCCTCCGCATCGGCGTAATCGATGTGCCGAGCTTCTACCAGGACTACGACGCCCGCAGTCGCGGCGAGGAAGACTATACGAGCACGACGCGCGACGTCGCGCGCCTGCTGAAGGAGTTGCAGGCCGAGGGCATCGATGGGCTGATCGTCGACCTGCGCGGCAACGGCGGCGGCCACCTGACCGAGGCCACGGCGCTGACCGGCCTGTTCATCGACCACGGGCCGATCGTCCAGGTAAAGGATGTCAACGGCCGTATCGACGTGCTCGAGGATCCCAGCCCGACGGCGGTCTACGACGGGCCGCTGATCGTTTTGGTCGACCGCTTCAGTGCGTCCGCCTCCGAGATCTTCGCGGCAGCGATCCAGGATTACCAGCGCGGGCTGATCATCGGTCAGCAGACATTCGGCAAAGGAACGGTGCAGAACCTGTACGTGCTGGACCAGTGGGTGCAGCGCGCGCCGGAGGAAGGGCTCGGACAGCTCACGCTGACCATCGGCAAGTATTACCGGGTCACCGGCGGCAGCACCCAGCATCGCGGCGTATTGCCGGACATCAGCCTGCCGTCCCCGATCGATGCGCGCAGCGTCGGCGAGAGCAATCGCGAACGGGCCTTGCCCTGGGACCAGATATCGGCCACGCGCTACAGTGTGCAGCCGCCGCTGCCGGTGAGCGTCCAGGATCTGAGCGAGTGGGAACGGGCGCGCATGGAGACAGATCCGAATGTGCGCAATCTGCGCCTCGACATCGCCGCGCTCGAAGAGGCCCGCGCGAAGAAATGGGTCAGCCTGAATCTCGAGCAACGGCGCAGCGAACGGGAACAGCGGCGCCGCGAACAACTGGCCCGCGAGAACGCACGCCGGCAGGCGCTCGGCATGGACCCCCTGGACAGCCTGGAGCAGCTGGACGACGGGGAACGTCCGGACGTGCTGCGCCAGCAGGCGGCCAATGTGCTGGCGGACATCCTGGAGAACAAGGCGCGTTCCCGGCCGGTGCTGACACAGGCCAGCGATTCCTGAATCCGGCTCAGGGCACCAGCAGCGAATACAGGTCCCAGTATTCCTGACTCAGCACGTCCGCGTCGAGCAGCTCGTCGCCAGCAGGCTCCAGCGTCGCGCTGATCCGCCGCGGCACGACCGCGACCGAGGCCGCGACCGGTACCGTATCCGACTCGCTGCGGTATTCGGCCAGACGCGCCAGGTAACGGGCGCGGCGTTCGACCATGGCCGGGAGCGCAGCCAAGGCCTCCAGTTCGTGCAGGCGGCGGGCGGCCAGCCGGCTGAGGCGCCGGCAGTCGGCCGAATGGCCGAAATTCGCGTCTTTCAGCTGCCGCGCGCTGCTCTCCCGCGCGCGCGCCGCGATATCGCCGTCGGCGAAGTGCAGGAACAGCTCCTGAGCCATCGCAATGGCAGCGAGATTCACGCGGCGTCGGCCGGCCACACTGAGCTGGGACTCCGCAGTCAGGCGCTCGCCGGCCCGGAGCACGCGCAGCGACTGGTACCGCTCCAGTTCCGCAACGACGGTCGCGAGCCCGGCCCGCGCGGCTTCGATCTCGCGCTGCGCGCGGCCCGGCATCAACAGGCCGCGCCAGCCGGCGTATCGCTGGCGCAGATCCAGCAGCAGCTGCCGCCCTGCCCGCGCGCGCCCGCGCAGCTGATCGATCCGGCCGTCGAGTTCGCGCAGTTCCGCAGCCTGCGTCCGGGCGAACTCGTCCAGACGGGCACGTTGCTCATCGTTCAGCTCCCGTTGACTGAGATCCCGAACGAGGCGGGCGATACGCCGCCGCCCGTAATGCCACAGGGCGCGCAACTGGTAGTAGACCGCGACCTGTACCGCCTGCTCCGGGTTGGCCAGCCGGCTTTCCAGTTGCTCGAGGCGTTGCTGCGCGCGCAACAACTGCCCCTCCTGCTGACGAATCCGCGCCTCCAGCTGGGCGCGCTCATCGCGCAGGCGCGCGAATTCCTTCTTCAGTTCCGCACGATTCCAGAACAGGCGCAGCAGTGCCTCGTCCGCGCGTCGCTCGGCGGCTGCCCCGTCGGTTGGCTCGACGGGCATGACGGTCACTTGAGATGAACTGCTGACCATGCCTTCTTCCGACTGGCCACCGGGTCGTGGTGGTCACCGGAACTAGGCTAGCGACCGGGGCGATCGCAAACGGTGACTGGCTTGGCAGTTTGCCTTAATCCGCCTGCGTGCAAGCGCTGGCGCGCCGCAGCGAATGGCTGCCATGCCCGCGTTCCCACAGGTAATCGAGCCATTTGCTCAACATAATGTTACGTGACCAGCGCCGGTCGAGTTCCCGGCGGTGTTGCCACCGCAGGCGCGACAGGACCGCATGGCGGTGCCGCTTCGCCCAGCCGGTGACCTCGGCCATGCGGGCATCCAGATAGATGCGCAAGCGCAAGTCGGGATCCAGCAGTTCACCCCGCTGATCGGGAATCAAATAGGTCAGCCGGATCACCCGGGTGTAGCGACTGCATTCGTCGACGAGAAGTTGCAAGGGGAGATCCCCGGCCGTCACGGAGGTCCAGCGGCCGCGCAGCTTCTCCAGACCGCCGATCAAGGCGTCCAGCTTGATGTAGTTGCTCTCGTACAGGGCCATGAGGCCGCCGAAGCTGCGCGGCGCGACGGACCCCTGCGGAACGAGATAACTGTCGGCGATCATGGCGGCAATATAGCACAGGCACTCACAGTCGCCGCGCGTAACTGGCGCACACCCGGGACGGCGCCTGCCAACCCGGCACTGCAACCGCTACAATGCCGGGCGCCATGTCAGATCCGCTCCAAGTCAGCACGATTCACTGCCAGCCATACCGGGATCAGCGTCCCGGAACAGCCGGCCTGCGCAAGAAGGTCGAGGTGTTCCGCCAGCCGCATTACCTGGAAACCTTCGTCGAGGCGATCCTGCGCACGATCGCGCCGCCACCGGGTGCCACGCTGATCGTCGGCGGCGACGGCCGCTATCTGAACGAGCATGGCATCGAGCTGATCACGCGCATGGCCGCAGCGCACGGTATCGGCAAGGTCGTCACCGGTATCGGCGGCCTGCTGTCAACACCGGCCGCCTCGCTGCTGATTCGCCGGCAGCGAGCGGCCGGCGGCCTGCTGCTGACCGCCAGTCACAATCCCGGTGGACCGAGCGGCGATTTTGGGATCAAGTTCAACACCCCAAGCGGTGGCCAGGCGCCCGCATCGCTGAGTGAAGCGATCTTCGCTACGGCCTGCGAGATCCACGATTACCGGCTCGCCTCGCTCCCGCCGCTGGATCTCCATCGGCCGGGCAGGCAGCGTTTCGGCAGCTTCACGCTCGAGGTGATCGATGGCCCGGCCGTGTACGCCGAGCTGATGGAATCGCTGTTCGATTTCGAGCGCATGGCAGCCTGGTTGCGCGATGGGCACCGGCTGCGATTCGACGCCCTGCACGCGGTGACCGGACCCTATGCAGAAGAGATCTTCTGCCGCCGGCTGGGCGCGCCGCGCGAAAGCCTGCTGCATGCCGAGCCATTGCCGGACTTCGGCGGCTTTCATCCCGACCCGAATCCGGTCGATGCCGCGCACCTGATCGCGCTGGCGAACGACGCTGCCGCGCCCGACCTGATCGCGGCCTCCGACGGCGACGGCGACCGCAACATGATCCTCGGGCCCGGCATGCTCGTGCACCCCTGCGACAGTGTCGCCGTCATGCTGGCGAACGCGCAGCAGTTGCCGGGTTATCGCGACGGTTTTCCCGGCGTAGCGCGTTCGATGCCGACCAGCCGCGCGCTGGATGCCGTCGCCAGGGAACTGGGCCTGCCCTGCTACGAAACGCCGACGGGCTGGCGTTATTTCTGCAATCTGCTGGACGCCGGCCTGATCGGGCTCTGCGGCGAGGAGAGCTTCGGGACCGGCGCGGCGCATACCCGGGAAAAGGACGGCCTCTGGGCCGTGCTGTTCTGGCTGAACCTGCTCGCCGCCACCGGCCGCTCGATCCCCGACATCATGCGCCGGCACTGGCAGCGTTTCGGGCGCCATTATTACCAGCGCCATGATTACCATGTCGACGACGCCGGCCGCGCCGAGGCGCTGGTGGCCGAGCTGCGCGCTCGCTTGCCGGCGCTGGCAGGCCAGGACTGCGCCGGCAGCCGCGTGACGCTGGCCGAGGACTTCTGCTACCGCGACCCGGTCGATGGCAGTGAATCCGCGCAGCAGGGGATCCGCGTGTTCTTCGCCGACGACAGCCGGATCGTCTACCGGCTGTCAGGGACCGGCACGAGCGGCGCGACGCTGCGTGTCTACCTGGAACGCCATGAGCCGGCGGCCGGCCGGCACGATGCCGAGGCCGGCGAGCAACTGGCCGCGGTCGCGAAACGGGCGCGCCTGCTCGGGCGCATCGAACACTTCACGGGCCTGGCCGAACCCAGCGCACGCATCTAGCCGCACCGGACATCAGGGGCGGACACGACGTTCGATGCCGGTGCTGTTGAGAATCGTGCTGGCGATTTCCTCGATCGACAGGTGGGTCGTATCGACGTAGGGGATGTGGTAGCGCCGGAACATGGCCTCGGCCGCCCGCAACTCGAAGCGGACCTGCTGGGCGCTGGCATAGCGCCCGGTCGGCCGGCGCTCCCGGCGGATCTGCTGCAAGCGCTCCGGCTCGATGGTCAGACCGAACAGCTTGTCGCGAAACGGCGCGATCGCCGACGGCAGACTGCCGTCCTCCAGTTCGTCCTCGGCCAGCGGGTAATTGGCCGCGAACACGCCGTAGGTCAGCGCCAGGTACAGGCAGGTTGGTGTCTTGCCGGAACGCGAGACGCCGATCAGGATGATGTCGGCCTTGTCGTAATCACCGACCCGGCCGCCGTCGTCGTAGTTCAAGGCGTAGTTGGTCGCGTCGATCCGCCGGTCGTAGGTCAGGATATCGGTGACGCCATGCGCCCGCCCTACCGTCAGTGAGGACTTCACGCCCAGCTCCTGCTCCAGCGGCGCCAGGAAACTGGCGAAGAAATCGAGGTACAGGCCCTGCGCCTGGCCCACGATGGCGCGCAGCTCTTCCTTGACCAGCGTACTGAAGATGATCGGCCGCGCGGCGTCCGCGGCGGCCGCCGCGTTGATGCGCTCGACAGCCTCTGTTGCCTTGTCAACAGAGTCGATAAATGGCAGAGTAACCAATTTAAACTCGTGCCCTTCGAACTGCGTCAACAGGCTGCGGCCCAGGGTTTCCGAGGTCACGCCGGTCTGGTCGGAGACGAAGAAGACGGTTCGGCTGGGCATCGGCGGCTCCGCAGGAGGGGGGTCTGCGGATTGTGCATTGATTGAACGCGCAGACAAGGGAGGCAGCGCTTGGACAACTATGTAGTGCCCCTCGCGGAGCTGGGGCTCGACGACATCGACAAGGTGGGCGGCAAGAACGCCTCCCTCGGTGAAATGATCGGCCAGCTCAGCCGCCTCGGCGTGCGCGTTCCGGGCGGCTTCGCCACCACCGCCGCGGCGTTCCGGGAATTCCTGGCCACCGGCGGCCTGCGGGACCGGATCAGCGCAGCGCTGGACGGGCTGGACGTGGACGACGTCGACCGGCTCGCGGCGACGGGCCGCCAGATCCGCGACTGGATCATGGCCACGGAGCTGCCCCCGGCGCTGCTGGCCGGCATCGAGCGCGAGTGGCAAGCGCTGGCACAGGCCTACGGCGCCGATGCCGCCGTCGCCGTGCGTTCCTCGGCCACGGCCGAGGACCTGCCCGAAGCCTCCTTCGCCGGTCAGCAGGAGACCTACCTGAACATCCGCGGCTTCGACCGCCTGATCGAGGCCATCCACCGCGTGTATGCGTCGCTGTATACCGACCGAGCGATCGCCTACCGCGTTCACCAGGGCTTTCCGCACGATCAGGTTGCGCTGTCGGTCGGCATCCAGCACATGGTGCGCAGCGATCTCGGCGCGAGCGGCGTGATGTTCACACTCGACACGGAATCCGGTTTCCGTGACGTGGTATTCATCACCGCCGCCTGGGGCCTCGGTGAGACCGTGGTCCAGGGGGCCGTCAACCCGGACGAGTTCTACCTCTACAAACCGGCCCTGCGCAACGGCAAGCGGCCGATCCTGCGCAAGAAGCTCGGGACCAAGGCGATCAAGATGGTCTATGCGAACAGTGCCGAACCCGGCCGCAGCGTCGCTACGGTCGAGGTCGATCCGGCCGATCGCAACCGTTTCTCACTCAGCGATGCCGAGTGCACGGAGCTGGCCAAACAGGCGCTGATCGTCGAGGAACACTACGGCGGGCCGATGGACATCGAGTGGGCCAAGGACGGCGAAGACGGCCAGCTCTATCTGCTGCAGGCGCGCCCGGAAACGGTGCAGAGCCGCTCCGGCAGCACGATCCAGCGTTTCGAACTGCGCAAGCGTTCCCGGGTGCTGGCCAAGGGGCGCGCGATCGGTCAGCGCATCGGCGCGGGCCCTGCCCGGCTCGTGACCGACGTGCGCGAAATGAACCGGGTACAGCCCGGCGACGTGCTGGTCGCCGACATGACCGACCCGGACTGGGAGCCGGTCATGAAACGCGCTTCCGCGATCGTCACGAACCGCGGCGGGCGAACCTGTCATGCAGCGATCATCGCCCGCGAGCTGGGCATCCCGGCCGTGGTCGGCTGCGGTGATGCCACGAGACGCATCCAGGACGGGCAACCGGTCACGGTCTCCTGCGCCGAAGGTGACGAAGGCCGGGTCTATGAGGGCATGCTGGACTATGACGAGACCGAGATCGAGCTGGACAAGCTGCCGCCGGTCCCGGTCAAGATCATGATGAATGTCGGCAATCCCGACCGCGCCTTCGACTTCGCCAATATTCCGAATCACGGCGTCGGCCTCGCCCGCCTGGAGTTCATCGTCAATCGCATGATCGGGGTGCATCCGCGTGCCTTGCTCGAATTCGACCAGCTCCGGCCGCGGCTGCAGGCCGACATACGCGAACAGATGGCCGGTTATCCCGATCCGGTCGAGTTCTTCATCGCGAAACTGAGCGAGGGCATCGGCACGATCGCGGCAGCCTTTGCGCCGAACCCGGTGATCGTTCGGCTCTCCGACTTCAAATCCAACGAGTACGCCAACCTGCTCGGCGGCGAGCAGTACGAACCGCACGAGGAGAACCCGATGCTCGGATTCCGCGGCGCTTCGCGTTATCTCGCCGACAGCTTCCGGCCCTGCTTCGACCTCGAATGCGCGGCGCTGCGCCGCGTGCGCGAAGACATGGGCCTGGACAACGTGCAGGTGATGGTGCCCTTCGTGCGCACGGTCGGCGAGGCACGGGCCGTGGTCGAACTGCTGGCCGAGAATGGCTTGCGCCGCGGTGAGAATGGACTGAAGCACATCATGATGTGCGAGTTGCCGACGAATGCCTTGCTGGCCGATAAGTACCTGGAGTATTTCGATGGCATGTCGATCGGTTCGAACGACATGACGCAACTGACGCTGGGCCTGGACCGAGATTCCGGGCTGGTGGCCGAGCTGTTCGACGAGCGGGACGAGGCCGTGCGGCTGCTCCTGAAAATGGCCATCGACGCCTGCCGCCGCCAGGGCAAGTACATCGGCATCTGCGGGCAGGGGCCGTCGGACCACCCCGACCTGGCGCGCTGGCTGCTGGACCAGGGGATCGAAAGCCTGTCGCTCAACCCGGACAGCGTGATCGAGACCTGGCTGTTCCTCGCCGGCGAAAAGACCCCGGCAGCGGCCTGATCAGAAATCGCTCCAGCTGGATTTCTTCCGCCAGCGGATGCGCGGCAGGATCAGGCCGAGCAGCATGCCGAAAACCAGCACCCCGGCGCCGACGATGAACCATTCGCGATTCGAGCGGCTCGCCAGGCGCTGATTCTCGAGTTGCAGGTCGGTCAGGGTGCGCTCGGTCTCGCCCAGGCGCTCCCGCAGCAGATCGTTCTGCTCGTCGATCTGGATCACGTTCGCCGACAGTTGCCGGATCTTGTCCAGTTCCTTCTGCAGCTTCGCCTCGGAGCGCTCCAGCGCACTGATCCGCGCCTGCGATTCCCGCAGCTGCTGTTCCAGCGCCTGCTTCTGCTGCTCGAGTTCGCGCCGGCGCGCCTCGCTGCGGGCCAGGCGCTGTTCCACTTCTGGCAGGCGCACCCGCGCCGGTGGCGCAGTCACGAGATAGCGGTTCAGCACCCAGCCCTCGGCACCGCTGGGCGTGCGCACCAGCGAATAACCGGCGTCTTCGTCGGTTTCCAGCAGTTCGACGCGGGCGCCACTCGGCAGCATGCGCACGATGCTCTGCTTCGTGCTCTTGCCGGTGCGCATCGTGACCTCGAAGCGGTCGGTGATCCAGCGCGCTTCGCCCTGTTGCGCGACGCCCGGCAAAGGTGCCAGCAGCAGCAACAGGACCAGCATGCGGCCGAAGCCTGCAAACAGAGTGTGTTCCGCCATCACGACAAGCCAACCCGTCAGACCGGGCCCCGACCCGGCGGTGGTAGACTCTACCATAGTCGGCCGTCCGCCGATCGCTGGCGGCGCTCCCGGAGGGAGGAACTCGCATGACCATCGCCTACTGGACCGTTCTGTTCGCCGCCCTGCTGCCGCTGGTCTGGACCGGGGTCGCGAAGAGTGGCGCCAGCGGGTACGACAACCGCGCACCGCGCGCTTTCCTGGCCCAGCTCGAAGGCTGGCCGCAACGCGCCAACTGGGCACAGCTGAATGCGCTGGAAGCCTTTCCGCCGTTCGCGGCCGGCGTCATCATCGCCCACCTGACCGGCGGCGAGCAATGGCTGATCGACACCCTCGCCGGTACTTTTCTGCTGATGCGCGTCCTGCACGGCATTTTCTACATCCTGGACCGTGCGACGCTGCGCTCGCTGGTTTGGCTGGCCGGCTTTCTCTGCGTCCTGGGCCTGTTCCTCTCCGGCGGTTGAGCCAGCCGGCGACTCAGACCGGCCCGAGGCGGAACAACTGGTCGCGGTAGTGGCGCAGCTCGGCGATGGAATCGCGGATATCGGCGAGCGCCAGGTGTTCGGAACTCTTGCGCACGCCGTCCAGCACCCGGGGCGCCCATAATCCGGCCAGAATCTTCAGCGTGCTGACATCCAGGTTGCGGTAGTGGAAATAGCCTTCGAGTTCCGGCATCTCGCGGGCCAGGAATCGCCGGTCCTGGCAGATGCTGTTGCCGCACATCGGCGATTCGCCGGGCGGCACGTGCCCGCGCAGGAACCGCAGGGTGGCCTGCTCGGCCGCTGCCGTGGTGACACGGCTGGCCCGGACGCGCTCGGTGAGACCGGAATTGCCATGCTGCCGCGTGTTCCACTCGTCCATCGCAGCCAGCACTTCGTCGGGCTGGTGGATGGCGAGCACCGGTCCCTCGGCGACCACTTCGAGGTCCGCGTCGGTCACGACGGTGGCAATCTCGATGATCGAGTCGCGCTGGGTATCGAGCCCGGTCATCTCCAGGTCGATCCAGATCAGCCGAGTCGCGCTGCTGCTCATCGGCGGCAAACCTTGACGTTTCCCTTCCGCATGCGAAGGATTCTAGCAAAAGGCCGGGGCCGGGCCGCCGGGGCCCGGGCGGCGTTCCGCCGCGGGCAGGCATGAGCAGCGGAAACAGCGGCCTGGTCATCGCCGCATACGGCCGCCGCGGCCGACTAGAAACGGCCGCCGGCAAGGCGCTGCCCTTTCTGCTGCGCGGCCGGCGGCTGCGGGTGGTCTGCGGCGACCGCGTGCAATGGGAGGCGCAATCGCACGGGCACACGGCGATCGTCACTGCGGTCGAGCCGCGCCGCAACAGTCTCGCCCGAACGGATCCCGCCAGCGGCCGGCAGGAAATCCTGGCGGCGAACGTCGACTGCATCTGCGTGGTCGTTGCAGCGGAGCCGGCGCCGGACTGGTTCGTCGCCGATCGCTTCCTGGTCGCGGCGGCTGCGATGGCGGCCCGCCCGCTGCTGATCAGTAACAAGCAGGACCTGCCCTCTGCCGATGACCCCGCCTACGCTGCTGAACTGGCCGCCTACATGCGCGCCGGCTACGACCTGCTGCGGGTCTCTGCGCATGATGTCGCCAGCCTGCAGCCGTTGCTGAGCGCCCTGGACGCGCGGCAGGCGATGTTGGTCGGCCAGTCTGGCGTCGGCAAGTCCTCCCTGATCAATGCGCTGGTGCCCGGCGCGGATCAGGCGACGCGAGCGCTCAGCCGCGGGCGCGAGGGCCGGCACGCGACGACGGCCAGCATCATGCACCGGCTGGCCGGCGGCGCACGCCTGATCGACAGCCCGGGCGTGCGTGACTTCCTGCCGGCGATCGGCCATGAGGTCGAGATCCAGTCAGGCTTCCCCGAGATCGCGGCGCATGCCGGACAGTGCCGCTTTCGCGACTGCCGGCATCTGCATGAACCGGGATGCGCCGTGCGCGAAGCGGCCGCGACCGGCGAGATCTGGCCACGGCGCTACGAGAGCTATCGGCGCCTGTTGCGCCAGCAGCAGGCCGCCGGCGCGCGCTGAAGCTTGCCTCAACCGGATTCTCCGGCCAGCGGCCGGCGCGCCGCGATGGCGCGGAACAGAGTGTTGCTGTCGACGAACTCCAGTTCGCCGCCGATCGGCACGCCGTGGGCGATGCGGGTCGCCACCAGGCCGCAGCGTTCTGCGAGGCTGCCGATATAGGCGGCCGTCGCCTCGCCCTCGACCGTGGCACTGGTCGCCAGCATGACTTCCTTGATGCCATCGTCGCGCAAGCGCTGCTGCAGCAACGGCAATCCCAGTTCATCCGGGCCAATGCCGTCGAGCGGCGACAACCGGCCCAGCAGCACGAAATAGCGGCCACGGTAGGCGCCCGATTCCTCGACCGCCAGCACATCGGCCGGCGACTCAACGACGCAGAGCAGGCCGTCGTCGCGGGCGGGATCGGCGCAGATGCCACAGACTTCCGCCTCCGCCAGCATTCTGCAGCGCCGGCATTCACCGATGCCGTCGAGCGCCGCGGCCAAGGCCTCGACCAGCCGCCGCCCGCCGTCCCGGTCCCGCGACAGCAGGTGAAAAGCCATGCGCTGCGAGGTCTTCGGCCCGACGCCGGGAAGGCAGCGCAGAGCTGCGAACAGCTGTTCCAGACGGGGCGAGAATCCCATCGGCGGCGGCTTCAGAGCGGCAAAGGCAATCCACCGGGCAGGCCCAGGCCGCCGGCCAGTCCGGCCATCCGTTCCTGCACCGTGGCCTGGACCTTGCGCAGCGCATCGTTGAATGCCGCCGCGAGCATGTCCTCCAGCATGTCCCGGTCCTCGCCGAGCAGCGAGTCGTCGATCTCGATGCGGCGCACTTCATGGGCGCAGTTCATCGTCAGGCGCACCAGGCCACCACCGGCCTGCCCTTCGACCTCCTGACCAGCCAGCTCGGCCTGCGCCTTCTGCATTTCGGCCTGCATCTTCTGCGCCTGCTTCATTATCTGGCCAAGGTCCGCTTTCATGCTGTACTCCTCGTTGTGCCGGCGCCCGGCCGGCATGCGCTCAGCAGCTCAATCGCTCGCCGGCCCGCGACCGGCGTCGATCGGGCGAATCGATTCCTGGGCCAGCTCAGCGTCGAAGCTGTCGACCAGCTCCCGCACCTCGGGATCGTTGCCAAGCTGCTCCCGCATTTGCCGTTCACGTTCACGCTCGGCCCGCGCGGCACGATCGGCGACCGTCTCTCCTGCCTCCTCGACCAGCTCCAGGCGGACCTTGACGCCGGCGCCGAACCGTTCGCGCAGCCGTTCCGTCAGCCGTTCCTTCAGCCGCCGGGTCGCAAGGTGCGCATTGCGCCGTGCCAAACGCAGGTGCAGCTGCTCGTCGGTAGCCTCGACCAGTTCACAGTTGTCGGCCAGTGTTCGCAAGGCCCCGCTCAGCCCGAGATCGGTCACGAGCGCCGGCCAGTCCGCGACCCCGGCCGCGCTGCCCCCGGGCGCCGCTGGCGATGCCGTGGTCGCGGGTGGCGACTGCTGCCGGCGGGCCGCCGCCTGTGACAGCCGACGCGGCGCGCCGGCCTTGGGCATGGCGTCGTCCGGCGCCGGGCGGAAGGCCAGCATGCGCAACAACGCCATCTCGAAGCCGAGCCGCGGCTCGGGCGCCAGCGACAGGTCGCGCCGGCTGGTGATCGCCACCTGATAATACAATTGCACCTGCGCCGGCTGCAGCCGGCCAGCCAGGCTCTGCAGGATCTCGCCACCGTCCTCGCCGGCGACCGCCTCCGCGCCTGCGAGCTGGGCGACCGCGACCCGCTGCAACAGCGTGGCCAGATCGTCGAGGACGCGCTCGTAGTCCGGCACGTCCTCGTCGAGCGCCGCAATGCGCTCCAGCAGGACATTGGCATCACCGGCGGCGACCGCGTCCAGCAGGCCGAGGACCTGGCCGCGGTCCAGGGTACCGAGCAGACTGGCGACATCCGCGTCGCGCAAGCCGCCGCCACCGAATGCCAGTGCCTGATCCAGCAGGCTCAGCGCATCCCGGACGCTGCCATCGGCCGCCCGCGCCAGGCGTGCGAGCGCTCCCGGCTCGGCATCGATGCCCTCCGCCGCGCAGATCTGCTGCATCCGCTGTTCGATCAGCGCGACCGGAAGGCGCTTGAGATTGAACTGCAGGCAGCGCGACAGCACGGTCACCGGCAGCTTCTGCGGATCGGTGGTCGCCAGCAGAAACTTGACGTGCGCCGGAGGCTCTTCGAGCGTCTTCAGGAAGGCATTGAACGAGGAGCGGGACAGCATGTGCACCTCGTCGATCAGGTAGACCTTGTAGCGTCCGGCGGCCGGCGTGTACTGCACGTTTTCCAGCAGCTCCCGCGTATCGTCCACCTTGGTTCGCGAGGCCGCATCGACTTCGATCAGGTCGACGAAGCGGCCTTCGTCGATCGCCGTGCAGCTGTCGCAGCGGCCGCATGGCTCGGCCGATACGCCCGCTTCACAATTGAGTGCCTTGGCAAGGATCCGCGCGATCGTCGTCTTGCCGACACCGCGCGTGCCGGCGAACAGATAGGCATGGTGGACCCGGTCGCTTTCCAGCGCATTCGCCAGTGCCCGCAGCACGTGCTCCTGGCCGACGACGTCGGCAAAGGTTTTGGGACGCCACTTGCGCGCCAGGACCAGGTAACTCATGTCTGCCAGCCGCTCGCCCGAACCGGAAGCCTGAATCGAAGAATCCGCGCCAGCCACACCCCGGCGCCCGGCATCGCCGCTACCGCTGCTCCCTTCCGGGCCTGACGGGGTTCACGGGTAGCCGCCGCGGGGGGACCAGCGCGGATCCCTGTGCAAGGGTATGCG
>RFHQ01000197.1 GCA_003695765.1 Gammaproteobacteria bacterium | reverse complement strand
GACGACCTGGACTACCTCGGGGATGACATCGCCGGCACGACGAATGATGACCGTGTCCCCAATCCGGATATCCTTGCGCTCGATTTCCTCGATATTGTGAAGGGTTGCATTACTGACGGTCACGCCACCCACGAAAACCGGCCGCAGTCGGGCGACCGGAGTCACCGCACCGGTTCGTCCCACCTGCCAGTCGACGGCCTCGATCACGGTCATGGCCTCCTGGGCTGGGAACTTGTGCGCCAGCGCCCAGCGTGGTGCACGCGCTACGCTGCCCAGGCGTTCCTGCAGCTCGACGGCATCCACCTTGTAGACGACGCCATCGATATCGTATGGCAGGTCCGGACGGCGATCGCCCATCTCTCGGTGATATTCCAAACAGCCTTCGATACCCTCCACCAGCCGGCTCTCCGGGCAAGTGCGCACACCCCAGTCAGCGATCATCCGCAAGCTCTCGAAGTGCGATGCCGCCAGCGCCACGCCGCCGGCGCCAATCACCTGGTACGCGAAAAAATCCAGCGGCCGTTCGGCGGTGATCCGGGGGTCGAGCTGGCGCAAGCTGCCGGCCGCTGCATTGCGTGGGTTGACGAAGGTCTTGCCCCCTTCTTTCAACATCCTCGCGTTGAGCGCCTCGAAACCGGCGGTCGGCATGAACACTTCACCGCGGATCTCGACCAGGGGCGGATGGCCGCGGCCGCGCAAACGAAGCGGAATCGACTTGATCGTACGCACATTGTGGGTCACGTCTTCACCGACGATGCCATCACCGCGCGTGGCCCCACGGACAAGAACGCCATTTTCATAGGTCAGCGCGATCGCGGCGCCATCCATCTTTGGCTCGACCGCGTAGCTTACGGGGCCTTCAGTCTCCAGGCGTTCGCGGACGCGGCGGTCGAACTCGCGGGCCTCGTCTTCCGAGAAGGCATTTTCCAGCGACAGCATCGGTGCCAGGTGGCGCGCCTCCGCGAATCCGCTTGCCGGCCGCGCACCAACCCGTTGCGTTGGGCTGTCGGGCGTGACGAGTTCGGGATAGTCCTTTTCCAGCTGCTGCAATTCCCGAAACAGCCGGTCATATTCGCTGTCGGGAATCGTTGGCGCATCCAGCACATAGTACCGGTAATTGTGTTCGTTGATTTCCTGTCGCAGGGCCTGCACGCGCTGGCGTACCGACGAAGGAATCCGAGCCATGGATTGGCCGACCTAGCCCGAACGCCGTTCCACCGGGCCATCGGCCCGGTGCAGGTACTGGAGCACCTCTTCACGCATGAAGCGTTGGCGCTGGATGCTCAGGGTGCTGCCCTGTTCGTCCAGCAAGTCGCCATCCAGCTCGTCGGCCAAGCGCCGGGCGGTTGCGAGCATGTCGTCGAATGCCCGCAGGGCATCGGACTTCATCGGCAGCGCCATGAAAATACTGACGCCCGGGTAATGCGAATTTCGCAAGTCGCCCAGATCGAAGGAGCCAGGCTCCACCAAGCTCGCGACGCTGAACAGCGCCTCTTCGCCATCGCCATCCGGATAGCGATGAAAGATACCGAAGCGTCCATGTTGCAGCCCCGCATTACGCAGTGCCAATACCAGTGGTTCTCCGGCGAATCCGGCCCCGCTACGCGCCATCAGCCGCAAGGCGACGACCTTGTCCGGTAGTCGGGCGGCCGGGTGTTCGGTCACGTCGGCCGATGGTGGCGCGGTTGCCCCCTCGGCTTCAGGCTCGGGTTCGCTGTCAAGGCTGTCCAGCCCAGGCTCGCGGCGTTCCTCCGGCATGCTCCCTGCCGAGTCGCTGCGACGGCTATAGAGGTAGATGCCGGCGAGAAGCAGGATCCCCGAGACGATCAGCACCCAACGGAGTTCGCCCATCGCCGCCCCCCTTGCATCAACTGGCGGCCAGCTGCACCGCCTCGTCGATGTCGACCGAGACCAGGCGCGAGACGCCCGGCTCGTTCATCGTGACGCCGGTGAGTTGCCGGGCAAGCTCCATCGTCGTCTTGTTATGCGTGATGATGATGAACTGCACCGTTTTCGACATTTCCGCAACGAGTTCGCAGAAACGCCCGACGTTGGCGTCGTCGAGAGGCGCGTCAACCTCGTCCAGCAGGCAGAACGGCGCCGGGTTCAGTTCGAAGATCGAGAAAATGAGTGCCACGGCAGTCAGCGCCTTTTCACCGCCGGACAGCAGGTGAATATGGCTGTTGCGCTTGCCTGGCGGCCTGGCCATGACCGTGACCCCCGCGGTCAGCAGATCCTCGCTGTCCAGGCTCAGATAGGCATGCCCGCCGCCGAACAGGCGCGGAAACAGCCGTTGTAGCCCCGCGTTGATCCGATTGAAGGTGTCCTGAAAACGGGCACGCGTCTCGCGATCGATCTTGCGAATCGCCCGTTCCAGGGTGTCCAGCGCTTCGGTCAGATCTTCGAACTGGGCGTCGAGGTATTTCTTGCGTTCCGACTGCTCGTCGAATTCCTCGATCGCGGCAAGATTGATCGCCCCGAGCCGCTCGATGCGGCGCTGCACGAGCTGCAGCCGTTCCTGCCAGGCTTCCAGACTGGCCTCATCCGGCAAGTCGGCCAATACCTGTTCCAGTTCCAGCCCGGTCGCCGCGAATTGCTCGGCCAGCGTTTCCACGCGCACCTCGACCTCGCGCACGGCCATGCGCAGTTCCTCGTTCGCCTGGCGCAGCTCGGCGACCTGCTGTTCCGCCTCGGCACGCCGGCCCTCGGCCTCGCGCAAGGCCTGATCCGCAGCTTCGAGAGCCGTACGGCGCTGGCCCAGCTCCTGGTCGACGCTGACCTCGGCGGCCAATTGCTGCTGCAACTCCTCCTGCATGGCTCGCATCGGCTCGACGCCATTGGCCATTTGCTCGCGCAGGCTCCGGAGGCGCTGCTCCAGCCCTTGGCGTTGCGCCCGGACGCGTTGCAATGTCGTATTTGCCGACTCGCGAGAGGCGCGGCGGCTTTCGTACTCAATGTTGATCCTGGCCGCCGCTGCCCGCTGTTCATCCGCCTGCTCGCGCGCGCGGTTGTATTCGTCCAGCAGCTCTTCCTGCTGGCGCTCCAGTGTTGGACGGCGGTCGACCAGCCGCGCGAGCGATTCCTCCGCGTGCCGGAGCCGGGCCCGCGATTCGGCGATGCCCTGCTCCAGCCCCGCCAACTCGTCACGCACGGTGCCCTGGTCCCGCTCCAGGGCCTGCAGCCGTCCACGGGCCCGTTCAAGATCCTGGCGCAGCGTGGCCAGCGCAGCTTCGGCTTCAGCCAGCGAACGGTTCGCAGCCGTCAAGCGCTCGGCGGTCGGACCGCGCCGCGTCTCCAGCACCTGCAGCTCGTCGCGCAGGCGGCGCCGCTCGGCCTCCAGTGCGGTGACCTGTTGCTGGTAGTCGCGAATCGCGCGGCGGGTCTCGCGGATATCCTGTTCGCGGCTCAACAGGCCGTCGGCGGCGGCTTGAGAACGGTTGATTCGGACCCAGCCCCGGCCCAGCCAGACTCCATCGGCCGTAATGACCGATTCGCCCGGTCCGAGGCCGGCGGCCATCGCACGGGCCGCCTCGATGCTGTCGGCGACGCGGACCCGGGCCAGCAGCTGTGTCGCCGAGCCAGCCCTGGCGACCTTGCTGGCGAGCGTGCCGTCAGCGGAGCTGGCCGGCTCATCGGCGTCGATCATCGCAACCGTCGCGCCCGGCAGCCGCTCAAGATGCTCTTCCGGCCGCCGTACGCAGACCGCTTCGAGGAAATTGCCGAGCACCGTCTCGACCGCGAGCTGCCAGGGCGCCTCGACTTCGAGTCGCTGGGCAAGACGCGGATGACGCTCCAGGCCCTCGCGCGCCAGCCAGGACTGCACGGTCTCCTGGCCCTGGCCGAGGGCGGCGGACTGCACAGCTTCCAGCGTTTCCAGACGCCCCTGCCGGCCGGCGAGTTCCCCGCGGGCCGTTTCCAGCTCGGTGCCGATCGCCTGTTCCCGGTCGCGGAGTCGCGCGAGGCTGCCATCGATCTCGCGCATCTCCGCGGCCAGCCGTTGCGCCTGCTGGCGGGCCGCCGCTTCCCGGCGCGCCGCCTCGGCAACTGCCCCCTCGTGTTCCGGCAGGGAAATGCCCTGCCCCTCGCTGGCCAGCTCCGCCTGTCGCGAGCGCAGCCGCTCCACCTGTGCCTCGAGCTGCTCGATCCGTGTCCGCTCGACCTGGATCGTATGCTGGCACTCCTTCGCTTCGAGGTTGAATTCATGCCAGCTGGTCTGCCAGGCATCCAGCGCTTCTTCGACACGCTGCAGATTGGCGGCTGCGGCTTCTTCCAGCGCCCTGGCCTGTTCCAGATCGGGCGCAAGTTGCTCCAGGCGTGCTTCCAGCTCGGCGAGCTGCGCCTGGTCCTTGTCGATTTCGCCGGCCAGTTCCGCGAGTTGGGATTCGGTCTGCTCGAGGTCCGTTTGCTGGCGCTGAGCAAGGTCGCGGCTGTGCGCCAGCGCCTGCTCCAGCCGCGAAATCTCGCTCTGGACCTGGTAGTAACGGCCCTGCGTTTCGTTGAACGCTTCGCTGGCCTCGTGGTGACGTTCCCGCGCCTGCTCGATCTCGGCCTCCACCCGTCGCTGGCCGGCAATCGCCGCCTCAAGCCGGGTACCGGCCCGTGACTGTTCGGCCTGGCGCGCAGCGAGTTCCTCGCGCAAGGCCACCAGCCGGATCGCCAGCAGCTCGGCCTCCAGCTGGCGTTCTTCCTGTTTCAGTTCCTTGTAGCGCTCGGCCTGGCGCGCCTGCCTCTGCAGGTGCTTGAGTTGCTTGTCGACCTCTTCGCGCAGGTCGTTCAGGCGCTCCAGATTATCGCGCGTGTGCCGGATCCGGTTTTCCGTCTCTCGCCGGCGCTCCTTGTACTTCGAAATCCCGGCGGCTTCCTCAATGTACACGCGCACTTCGTCGGGCTTGGCCTCGATCAACCGGGAAATCATGCCCTGCTCGATGATCGCGTAGCTGCGCGGCCCCAGGCCCGTCCCCAGGAAGATACCGGTGATATCCTTGCGCCGGCAGCGCGTGCCGTTCAGATAATACTGAGAAGTGCCATCGCGCGTGACCACCCGCTTGATCGAAATCTCGCTGTAGCTCGCGTACTGCCCACCGATAGAACCATCGGCGTTGTCGAAAAACAGCTCAATGCTGGCCGTACCCACGGGCTTGCGGCCGGCCGAGCCGTTGAAGATGACATCGGCCATCGAATCGCCGCGCAGGTGCTTGGCCGAGGTCTCGCCCATGACCCAGCGGATCGCGTCAATGACATTGGATTTGCCGCAACCATTCGGCCCGACGACACCCACGAGGTTGCTGGGCAGGTGGATGGTCGTGGGATCGACGAATGACTTGAAACCGGCGAGCTTGATCTTGTTTAGCCGCACCGCGTCAGGCACCCATCAGTTCATGGCTGAAGCTGGCCCGGTCACAGACCATATGCTGCTCGAGGCGCAACGCTGTACCCCCTGCATCCGACCGGCCCACAGGCAGCGGCCGGCAACCCGTTTCCTGGATCATCGCCGAATGCGCCGATGATCCGCGCACGGGCCTTAGTGTAAAGTAAAAATTCGCGTGGAACACCCGCCGCGAGCATCCCATCGGCAGCCCACCAGAGGCCCCATGCAGCAGCATAAGAAAGATTCTAGAAATATACTGGAAACATTTGAAAATCCGAATGTTGATAGGGAGTACACGATCCAGATCCGGATCCCCGAGTTCACCTGCCTGTGCCCGAAGACCGGCCAGCCGGATTTCGCCACGCTGCATCTCGAATACGTGCCCGCATCCCTTTGCGTCGAACTCAAGTCGCTGAAAAACTACATCTGGTCGTTTCGCCAGGTCGGCGCCTTCCACGAGGCCGTGACCAACGCGATCCTCGATGACCTGGTCGCGGTGCTGACCCCCCGCCGCGCCCGGCTGACCGCCGAATTCAACGTCCGCGGCGGTATCTACACGACCGTCGTCGCCGAGTACCCGTCGCCGGTCCGGGACCGCTGACCGGCAGCGCCGCCACGCCCTTTTCCCGGGCGGGCGCCTATGTATAATGCGCCGGTTTCAGGCTCGACAGCTTGGGTTGAAACGATGGCCACCAGGAAAACTTCCTCCCGAAAGACCACCGTCCGCAAGGCTGCCAAGACCGCGGGGCGTAAGATATCGGTGAAGAAGAAGGCCGGCAGCCGCAAGGCCGCCGGCAAGAAGGTCGCGCGCAAGTCGAGCAGCCGCAAGAAGGCTTCGGCCAAGAAGAAGCCGGCCAGTAAGGCGGCACGCAAGGCCAGCAAGAAGAAAGCCGTCGCCAGGAAGAAGCCGGCCAGTAAGGCGGCACGCAAGGCCAGCAAAAAGAAGGTGGCCAGGAAGGCCGTGGCCAAGAAGACATCTGCCAGCAGGACCCGCCAGGCCAGCGCGAAGAAAAAGACGGCTGCCCGGAGCGCGGGCCGCAAGGCGGCAGCGAAGAACAGGCGGCGCATCGCCACTGGCAAGACGTTGCCCGCGGATGCCCTGATTCACGGGATCCCGCCCTACCAGCCGAAACCCGGCGAGGAATATATGAGCGATGCGCAGCTCGAGCACTTCCGCCAGATCCTGCTCGCCTGGAAACGCGAGCTGATGGAAGAGGTCGATCGGACCGTGCATCACATGCAGGACGAGGCCAGCAATTTCCCGGACCCGACGGACCGAGCCACGCAGGAATCGGAGTTCGGCCTGGAACTGCGCACTCGCGACCGCGAGCGCAAGCTGCTGAAGAAGATCGATGCGGCGCTGGCGCGCATCGACGATGGCAGTTATGGCTATTGTGAGGAGACGGGCGAGGAAATCGGCCTCAAGCGCCTCGAAGCGCGGCCGGTGGCAACACTGTCCGTCGAGGCCCAGGAGCGCCGCGAGCTCGCCGAACGCCAGTATCGGGACCGCGACGACCAGTACCGCTGAGCGCGACGGTCGCCGGCAGGCGTTACCGCGGGCGGTTTGCGCCGTCGCCGACCGGCCCGCTGCACTTCGGCTCGCTGGTGTCGGCGACGGCCAGCTACCTGCAGGCCCGGCGCCATCGGGGCGAGTGGCTGCTGCGCATCGAGGATCTCGATCCCCCGCGTGAGCCGCCGGGTGCGGCCGCCGCTATCCTGCAGACGCTCGAACGCCACGGATTCGAACCGAACGGTGAGATTCTCTACCAGAGCCGGCGCCAGGCGGCCTATGCGGCCGCGCTGGACGAACTGTCCCGCGGCGGGCAGCTTTACGCCTGCCGTTGTTCCCGGCGAGCGATTCAGGCTAGCGCCCGCCGCGGACCCGCGGGACCCGTGTACCCGGGAACCTGCCGCTCGACGCCGCCGCCATCGCCAGGCGAGCGCGTCGCATTGCGCGCGCGGCTGCCGGCCGGGCGATACGGCTTCGCGGACCGCCTGCAGGGCGCCTACACACTGGCAGCGGGACGGGACTTCGGCGACCCGGTGCTGCGCCGCCGGGATGGCCTGATCGCCTACGCGCTGGCGGTCGTCGTCGACGATGCATGGCAGGGGATCACCGAAGTCGTGCGTGGCACGGACCTGCTGGCGCTGACGCCGGGGCAGATCTGCCTGCAGAAACTGCTCGGGCTGCCGACCCCGGCTTATCTGCACCACCCGATCGCCCTCAACGACAGCGGCCAGAAGCTCAGCAAGCAGGCCGGCGCCGCGCGCGTCGACGACCGCTGGCCCGGGGCCAACCTCGCGGCCGCCCTGCGTTTCCTGCGCCTGCCGGTGCCGGCGGGGCTGGCGCGCTGGCCACTGGCTTCGATCTGGGCCTGGGCCGAGGCCCACTGGGAACCCGAACGACTCACGGGCCTGCGGGCGGCTCGATGGCAGCCGTCAACAGGTTATCTAAGGTAAAATATTAATAATAATCTATTATTTGTTGTTTTATAAAGTTTTTATACTGCGATCATCCCGCTGCGGACCGCTCCCTTTGCTGCACCACGAACTTGTCGCGCACGCTCCGGTCTAACCGAGTATTCTGGACGCTGCGCCACAGCAGCGAAGGCCGGGGCGTCCGGCCGGGAGCATGTTTACATGAGCCAAGCACGACTGATTCGCAAGTACGTCAATCGCCGGTTGTACGACACCACCGAGAGCCGGTACGTCAATCTCGAGGATCTGCGCAAGCTGATCATCGACGGCGAGGAAATCCGGGTGACCGAACGCGCGACCGGCGCCGACATCACGGCCCCGGTGCTGCTGCAAATCATCGCCGAATCGCCGAAGGATCAGCCACCGGTCCTGGAACCCCGGCTGCTCTGCGAGGTGATCCGCACCGCCGCACACCACCCGGACCCGGGGCTGCCAGCCAAGTTGACCCAGGCCTGTCTCGCGGCGCTGCGCGAAGCACGCAGCCAGCCGCCGCCGCAGGCCTATTCACAGGGCTATTGAGTCCGCTGGCGGGCGGCCGCAGTGCCGGCGGCCCGCGCCAGCCGAACTCGCGGCCGGTCAGGCAGCGTCCAGGTCGCGCATGCTGAGCCGAATCCGGCCCTGCCGGTCGACCTCCAGCACCTTGACCTTGATGATGTCGCCTTCGGACAGCTTGTCGCTGACGCGCTCGACCCGCTCGGAAGAAATCTGCGAGATGTGCACGAGGCCATCCTTGCCGGGGAGAATCGTGACGAAGGCGCCGAAATCCATCAACCGGGCAACCCGACCCTCGTAGATTCGTCCCACCTCGACGTCGGCGGTGATCAGTTCGATGCGCGCCTTGGCCTCGCGCCCGGAACTGCCTTCCACCGATGCAATGCGCACGGTGCCGTCGTTGTCGATATCGACGGTCGCACCGGTTTCTTCGGTGATGGCCCGGATGGTCGCGCCGCCCTTGCCGATCACGTCGCGGATCTTTTCCGGGTCGATCTTCATCGTGATGATCGTCGGCGCCCACTCCGACATCTGTTCGCGCGGCTTGTCGATGACCTTGTTCATCTCGCCGAGAATGTGCAGGCGGGCGTCCCGTGCCTGGCTGAGCGCGTCTTCCATGATCTCCCGCGTGATGCCGTCGATCTTGATGTCCATCTGCAGTGCGGTAACGCCGTCGCCGGTGCCGGCGACCTTGAAGTCCATGTCACCGAGATGATCCTCGTCGCCGAGAATGTCGGTCAGCACTTGATAGCGGTCGCCTTCCTTGACCAAGCCCATCGCAACGCCGGCGACCGGGGCGCTGATCGGCACACCGGCGTCCATCAGCGACAGGCTCGTGCCGCAGACCGTCGCCATCGAGCTCGAGCCGTTCGACTCGGTGATCTCGGAGACCACGCGAACAACATAAGGGAAGGACTCCATGTCGGGCAGGACGGCCTTGATGCCACGCCTGGCCAGGCGACCGTGCCCGATCTCGCGCCGCTTCGGTGAGCCCATGAACCCGGTCTCGCCGACGCAATAGGGCGGGAAATTGTAGTGCAGCATGAAGCGGTCGCGGAATTCACCCGTCAAGGCATCGATGATCTGGGCGTCACGGTCGGTGCCGAGGGTCGTGACGACCAGCGCCTGAGTCTCGCCGCGCGTAAAGATGGCCGAACCGTGGGTTCGCGGCAGGACGCCCACCTGGACGTCGATTGGCCGCACGGTCCGCGTGTCACGCCCGTCGATGCGCGGTTCGCCGGCGAGCACCCGCTCGCGGACGATGCGGCTTTCGAGCTTGCCCAAGGCCGCCGCCACATCGTCGGCCGACCACTGCGCCTCTTCGCCGCCGCTCAGGCTCTCGATCACCGCTGCCTTGATCTCGGCGATGCGCGCGTAGCGCTCCTGCTTCTCCTGGATGCGGTAGGCAGCGGCGAATTCTGCTTCGGCCTGCGCCGCGACCGCCGCCTGCAGCGCTGGGTCGTCCTCCGGCGGCTGCCAGTCCCAGGCCGGCTTGCCGGCCTCGGCGGCGAGATCCTGAATGACCTCGATCGCGCGCTGCATCTGCTCGTGGCCGAAGACTACGGCGTCGAGCATCACCTGCTCCGGCAGTGTCTGGGCTTCGGATTCGACCATCAGCACGGCGCTGCTGGTACCGGCCACGACCAGGTCCAGCTGCGAACGGCTCAGCTGGCTGGCACTCGGATTCAGCACGAACTGCCCGTCGACGTAGCCGACGCGCGCAGCGCCAATCGGGCCGTTGAACGGTATACCGGAGAGCGTCACGGCCGCCGACGCACCGATCAGTGCCGGGATGTCCGGATCGATTTCCGGATCCACCGACAGCACCGTCGCAATGACCTGCACTTCGTTCTTGAAGCCCTTCGGAAACAGCGGCCGCAACGGCCGATCGATCAGCCGCGAAGTCAGCGTCTCCTTTTCGCTCGGTCGCCCTTCGCGCTTAAAAAAACCGCCGGGTATCTTGCCGGCGGCGTAAGTGCGTTCCTGGTAGTTGACCGTGAGCGGAAAGAAGTCGCGGCCGGGCACGGCTTCCTTCTGGCCGACGGCCGTGACCAATAGCACGGTATCGCCCATTCTGACCAGCACCGCTCCGTCCGCCTGGCGCGCGATGGCACCGGTTTCGAGAACGACCTGCTGGTCTCCATATTGAAAACTACGCTTGATGGATTTCACGTTGGGATCCTGAGTGGAATGCTGCAAAGACCAGGCTTTGGTCTGCCGGGTCGCGTGTCAATCGGGTACGAGGCAAGGACGGCCGGCTAACGGCGCAGACCAAGGCTCTCGATCAGCCGGCGGTAGCGCTCGCTATCCCGGTCCTTGAGATAATCCAGCAACTTGCGGCGCTTGTTGACCATGCGCAGCAGGCCCTGCCGGGAATGATGATCTTTCTTATGGGTTCCGAAATGTTCCGTCAGCTCGTTGATGCGGGCCGACAGCAGCGCAACCTGGACCTCGGGCGAGCCAGTATCGTTTTCGCCACGTCCGTAGTCCTTGATGATCTGCGCCTTCTGCTCTCCGCTAAGAGACATCGCCTGTGCTCTCCTGTTAGCTACAGTGTCTTGATTTGCCCTTTAAATTCGCGCGGTATTGTACCTGCCGCCGCGGCCGAGTGACAGCCTCACGAGGCCTGCCTGCCGACGTCGGCCGGCGACTGCCGGATCAGCCGCCGTGGCGCCACGCGGCCGTCGCCGAGCACCTCACCAATGCCCAGGAAACGCCGGTCGGCGGCATACAGTCGCACGTGGCCGGGGCGGCGCCCCGCGGCACCGCTCACGGCATGCCCCTGCAGCAGGAAATAGGCCTGCTGCCCGCCCAGCTCCAGCGCGGGCCAGTCCGCCAGGGCGGCATCGACCGGCCGCAACAGCCGCTGCAGCGCCGCCTCGCCGCCCGCGGCCGCCGCCTCCAGAGCTGGAAAGCCAATCATCTGCCCGGCCTCGAAGCAGCCGACCCGCGTTCGCCGCAACGCAACAACATGGGCCAGGCAACCGCAGGCCCGGGCAATGTCTTCGACCAGTGTTCGCACGTAGGTGCCCTTGCTGCATCGGACCCGCAGGCGCGCTGCGTCCGGCTCGAAGCCGAGCAACTCGAGCCGCTCGATCCGCACCCGGCGCGGCTGGCGCTCGACCGTGCGCCCGGCGCGGGCCAGCTCGTAGAGGCGCCGCCCCTCGTGCTTCAGGGCCGAATACATCGGCGGCAACTGCTCTATCTCCCCCTCGAAGTCCGCGAGCACGGCGGCAAACGCCGCCTCGCTGGCGGGGCGCGCATCGCTGCGGGCGACAACCTCGCCCTCGCGATCGCCAGTCGCCGTCTGGCAGCCGAACTGCAAAACGACCTCGTATTCCTTGTCCGCGTCGAGCAGGAAACCGGAGACTTTCGTCGCCTCGCCGAAACAGATCGGCAACAGGCCGCTGGCCAGCGGATCGAGACTGCCCGTGTGCCCGGCCTTGGCGGCCTTGAACAGGCGCTTGGCCTTCTGCAGCGCTGCGTTCGAAGTCAGCCCGACCGGCTTGTCCAGCAGCAGCAGGCCATCCACCCGCTGCCCCCGTCGCTGCCGCCTGCGCCCCACGCCTCAGTCCTCCTGCTGGCCAGGCGGCCCGCCCGCTTGGTCGCGGCGGCGCGCGGCCTCGATCAAGGCGTCCATTTCGGCAGCGCGCCGGCTCGTGTCGTCGATACGGAACCGCAGCTCCGGGACCTGCCGGACACGCAATTCCCTTGCCAAGGCGCTGCGCAGAAAGCCCCGGGCGCGCTCCAGGCCGGCTGCCAGCTGATCGGTCGGCTGCGCCGGGTCGAGCGGTGCCACGTAGACCCAGGCAACGCTCAGGTCGCGACTGACACGCGCCGCGGTAATCACGGCCTGCTGGATGCGCGGGTCACGGGCCCGGCGCAGCGCCTCGCTCAGGCTCCGCTGCACCTGCTCTTCGAGGCGGCGGCTGCGCGGAAACTCCCTGGCCATCGCAATGTCAGCCGCTAGCCCGGCTCAGGCGGAGCGGGCGACTTCCACCCGCTCGTAGCACTCGATCTGGTCGCCGACCCGCACGTCGTTGTAGTTGCGCACCCCGATACCGCACTCGGTGCCGGCCCGCACCTCGTTGACATCGTCCTTGAAGCGGCGCAGCGATTCCAGTTCACCTTCGTAAATCACGACGTTGTCGCGCAGGACACGGATCGGATTGTGCCGCCGCACGTAACCGTCGACGACCAGGCAACCAGCGATGTCGCCCATTTTCGGCGACTTGAAGACCTCCCGCACCTCGGCCAGGCCGACGATCTCCTCGCGCACCTCCGGGGACAGCAAGCCGCTGATCGCCTGGCGCACGTCGTCGATCGCTTCATAGATGATGCTGTAGTAACGCACATCGACGCCGGTCTCCTTGATGGCCGCGCGTGCCGATGCATCGGCGCGTACGTTGAAGCCGATGACGATGGCCTTGGATGCGGCCGCGAGGTTGATGTCGTTCTCGGTGATGCCACCGACGCCGGCGCTGATCACCTTGACCTGGACCTCGTCGTTCGACAACTTGGTCAGAGCATCGCGCAGGGCCTCGGCACTGCCGTGCACGTCCGCCTTGATCAGCACGTTGACCGACTGCGCCTCGCCTTCGCCGATGGTATCGAAGATATTCTCGAGTTTCGCCGCCTGCTGCTGAGCGAGCTTCTTCTCCCGCGCCCGTGCCCCGCGCAGCGCCGCCAGTTCCCGGGCCTTGCGCTCGTCGTCCAGCACCAGCACTTCGTCGCCGGCGTTCGGCGTGCCGGACAGCCCGAGAACGGCAACCGGTATCGCTGGCCCGGCTTCCTTGACCGGCTCGCCCAGCTCATTGAGCATGGTCCGTACCCGGCCATATACCTCACCGGCGACGATGACGTCGCCCTGGTGCAGGCAGCCGCGGGTGACCAGGACGGTCGCTACGACACCCCGGCCCTTTTCCAGGCTCGACTCGATGACCACGCCGGCCGCCGGCCCGTCGGGGACCGCTTTCAGGTCCAGCACTTCGGCTTGCAGCAGGACGGCCTCCAGCAACTTGTCGATGCCTTCACCGGTGACCGCCGAGACATTGACGAACAGCACATCGCCTCCCCATTCCTCGGGGATCACGTCGTGCTGAGCCAGCTCGTTGCGAACGCGCTCCGGGTCCGCGTCGCTCTTGTCGATCTTGTTGACGGCGACGACCATCGGCACGCCTGCCGCGCGCGCGTGCTCGATCGCCTCCAGCGTTTGCGGCTTGACGCCGTCATCGGCCGCGACGACCAGGATTACGATGTCGGTCACCTGCGCACCGCGCGCGCGCATCGCCGTGAACGCCGCGTGGCCCGGCGTATCCAGGAACGTGATTTCGCCCTGGCCGGTCTTCACGTGATATGCGCCGATGTGCTGAGTGATGCCCCCGGCCTCGCCGGCAGCTACCTTGGTGCGCCGGATGTAGTCCAGCAGCGAGGTCTTGCCGTGATCGACGTGGCCCATGATCGTGACTACCGGCCAGCGCGGCTTTTCCTCGCCTTCGACCTGCTTGGTCGCAGCCTTCAGTACCTCTTCCAGGCTGGTATCGCTAACCGGCTTGGCAGTGTGGCCCATGTCTTCGACTACCAGGATCGCCGTCTCCTGGTCGATCACCTGGTTGATGGTCGCCATCACGCCCATTTTCATCATATGCGCGATGACTTCATTGCCCTTGACGGCCATGCGCTGAGCCAGTTCACCGACCGTGATCGACTCCGGGATCTCGACCTCCCGGCGGATCGGCTCGGTCGGCGTCTGAAACCCATGCTGCGAATCGACCGAGACCGCCGGCCGGCGGCGCGCCTTGCGCTTCTTGCGCCGGCCGCTGACATCGCGTTGGACGTGCAATTCCTTGCGCCCGTACTTGGTCCGGGCCTCCGGGCGCGCCTTCTCGCGTTCCCGCCTGGCCTTCTCCTCGCGTTCGCGCCGCGCCGCCTCTTCCTGGGCGCGCTGCTGCCGCGCGAGTTCCTCGCGCTGGCGCGCCTCTTCGGCTTCGCGTTCCTGGGCCTCGCGCTGTTCCCGCTCCAGCGCTTCCTGGCGGCGCCGGGCTTCCTCTTCCTGGCGGCGCCGGGCTTCCTCCTCCTCGCGGCGCCGGGCCTCTTCCTCGCGGCGCCGGGCCTCGAGTTCTTCCTGTTTCTGCTTGGCCGCTTCCTCGAGCACGCCCCGGTTGACGTAGGTTCGCTTGCGGCGCACCTCGACGTTGACCGTCCGGCCAGCGCTGCCGCGGCTGCCCGAGGTCCGCAGTTCGCTCTGCTGCCGCCGCTTCAGCGTGATCTTGCGGGGCGCCGCATCGCCACTGGCATCGCGGCGGCCATGGCTGCGACGCAGGTGCGACAGCAGTTCCATCTTGGCATCTTCGCTGATGACGTCCTCGGCGCCGGACACCTCGATGCCTGCCTCTCCGAGCTGTGAGATCAGGCGCTCCACCGGCACCTTGAGCACTTCGGCGAATTGGGCTACGGTCACATCCGACATGGTTTGCCTCGCTGCTGACTAGCTCCGCCTCAGCTGGCGGCCTGCTGCCCGGCCGTTTCCTCGGCCTGTTCGTCTTCGAACCAATGGGCCCGGGCCTTCATGATCAGGTCTCCGGCACGTTCCTCGTCCATGCCCTCGATATCCAGCAGATCGTCGACGGCCTGCTCCGCCAGGTCCTCGCGCGTCACGATGCCCTTCGCTGCCAGCAGGTAGGCCGTTTCGCGCGTCATTCCCTCCAGCGCCAGCAGGTCTTCCGCCGGTTCCGCTTCGTCGATCTTCTCTTCACTGGCGATCGCCTGCGTCAGCAGTACATCGCGGGCGCGGCTGCGCAGCTCGGTGACGATCTCCTCGTCGAACTCCTCGATAGCCAATAGCTCGGAGGTCGGGACGTAGGCGATTTCTTCGATGCTGGAAAAGCCCTCCTGCACCAGGATCAAGGCCACATCTTCGTCGACGTCCAGCTGCTCCATGAAGCTCTTGAGCAATTCCCGCGCCTCGGCCTCGCTCTTTTCTTCAGCGTCGGCTTCGGTCATGACGTTCAGCTCCCAGCCGGTCAGCTCGCTGGCGAGGCGGATATTCTGTCCGCCGCGGCCAATCGCCTGCGACAGCTTGTCCTCCTCGACGGCCACGTCCATGCTGTGAGTCTCCTCGTCGACGACGATCGAGGTGACCTCGGCAGGCGACATCGCGTTGATGACGAACTGGGCCGGGTTCTCGTCCCAGAGGATGATGTCCACGCGTTCGCCGGCCAGCTCGTTCGAGACCGCCTGTACCCGGGAACCGCGCATGCCGACGCAGGCGCCGACGGGATCGATGCGGCGATCATTGCTCTTGACGGCGATCTTCGCCCGCAGACCCGGGTCGCGCGCCGCGCCGAGGATCTCGATCAGGCCCTGGCCGACCTCCGGCACCTCGATCTTGAATAGCTCGATCAGGAACTGCGGCGAGGTCCGGGTCATGAACAGTTGCGGCCCGCGCGGCTCCGAGCGCACCTCGTAGAGCAGCGCTTTCAGCCGGTCGTTCGTGCGCACCGGCTCACGCGGGATCATCTGTTCGCGCGGAATGAATCCCTCGGCATTGCCGCCGAGATCCAGGTATATGCCATTGCGATCGACGCGCTTGACGATGCCGCCCAGCAACTCGCCGACGCGGTCCTGATATTCCTCCACGACCATCTTGCGTTCGGCCTCGCGCACTTTCTGTACGATGACCTGCTTGGCCGTCTGCGCGCCGATCCGGCCGAACTCGACGGATTCGATCGGCTGCTCGACATATTCGCCAGGCTTGGCATTCGGGTCGATCTCGACGGCATCGATCATGCGCAACTCGCGTTCCGGGAACTCGAGTTCGGTCGAATCGTCTTCAAAGACCAGCCAACGCCGGAAAGTCTCGTATTCGCCCGTGTTGCGGTCGATGGCGACGCGTACGTCGATGTCCTCGTTGCCATAGCGCTTGCGCGTCGCTGACGCCAGCGCTGCTTCGATGGCTTCGAAGATGATTTCCTTGTCTACGCCCTTCTCGTTTGAGACGGCGTCCACCACCATCAGGATGTCCTTGTTCATCGCCACCACTCGTCTGTCACCCGGTCTGCCTGGATGCGCCCGGCTTCACACTGTTCCAATCCGGCACCAGGCGGGCCTCTTCGATCTCGCTGAGCGGCAGGCGCCACTCGCTGCCGTCCACGAGCACGCAGATCTCGTCCGCTTCGCGCCGCAACAGCCGGCCCCGCAGCCGCCGCCGCCCGTCCCGCAGCGCCCGCAGCCGCAGCCGCAACTCGCTGCCGGCGAAGCGGTCGAAATGTTCCGGCTTCGCCAGCCGCCGGTCCAGTCCAGGCGAGGAGACCTCGAGGTTGTACTGGCCCGGTATCGGATCGTCGACGTCCAGCAGCGCGCTGACCGCATGGCTGACCCGCTCGCAGTCGTCGAGGCCGACGCCGGCGGGGCAGTCGATGGTCAGGCGCAGCAGCCCGTGGCGGCCGCCGAGCCGCAGCTCCAGGTCGGCCAGCTCGTACCCGAGTCGTTCCACGGCCGGCTCCAGTAGCGCCCTCAGCTGCTCGCTGCGTTGCATCGAAATCGTCGCGCCCTACCTTAACTCTCTATTTTCAAACAAAAAATGGGCCCATGGCCCACTCCGCAACTCCCCCCTGCCCCGCCGCCGGCGCCCGATCGGCGCCGCGGCAAAAAAATAGCCCCATGCGGGGCTATTTTCTACCAGTAGTTGGTAGCGGGGGCAGGATTCGAACCTGCGACCTTCGGGTTATGAGCCCGACGAGCTGCCAGACTGCTCCACCCCGCATCCGCAGGGCCGGAATACTACCCAAGGCCGTCAGTTTCGGCAAGCCTCGCCGGCGGGGGCGCCGGACCGTCCCGGCCGCATTGCAGCGTCAGCCCAGCGCCTGGGCGCAGAGGCTGATCAGGCGCTCGGGCAGCAGGCCGAGGCCGAGCACCAGCAACGCGTTGACGCTGAGTACGAGGCGCAGTTCCCAACCGGGCGCCAGCGCTGTTTCGGCCGGCGCCGGATCGAAATACATGACCTTGACGACGCGCAGGTAGTAGTAGGCGCCGATAACGGAGAAGACGACACCGGCGATGGCCAGACCCAACATGCCGTTGTCCAGCAACGCCGCGAGAATCCACCATTTGGCGTAGAAGCCCGCCAGTGGCGGCACGCCGATCATGCTGACCATGAGCAGCAGCATCATGGCGGCGAACCAGGGACTGCGCTGGTTCAATCCCTTGAGATCGTCGATGTTTTCGGCCTCGACGCCATCACGACTGGCAAGCACCAGGATGCCGAAGGCACCGGCTGCCATCAGTACGTAGACGACGGTATAGAAAAGTGCGGCCTCCATGCCGGCGCGTGTTCCGGTCGCGAACCCCAGCAGAATGAAGCCCACATGGGCGATCGTCGAATAGGCCAGCATGCGCTTGATATTGCTCTGCGCAATCGCGACGATGTTGCCGAGCGCCAGCGACACCACGGCCAGCACCGCGAGCACCGGCTGCCAGCCGTCGCCCAAAGGCGCCATGCCTTCGACAAGCACGCGCAGCAGCAGCGCGAAGGCCGCGAGCTTCGGCACCGTGCCGACGAACAGCGTCACGGGCAAGGGCGCACCCTGGTAGACATCGGGAAGCCACATGTGAAATGGCACGGCCCCGAACTTGAAGGCCACGCCGACGATGATCAGCGCCATGCCTGCCAGGAGCGTCAGGTCATCGGCCGGCAAGGTTTCCAGCGCTTTGGCCAGAGCCGCGAACTGCACCGTACCGGTGATCCCGTAGACGATCGAGATGCCGTACAACAGGCAGCCGGAGGCGATCGCCCCAAGGACGAAATACTTCATCGCCGCCTCGGCGGCTACCGGCGAGTCACGATTGAAGGCGACCAGCGCATACAGCGCCAATGACAGCATCTCCAGGCCCAGGTACATCGTCAGCAGACTGGCCGCCGAAATCATCACGAAGATGCCGAGCACTGCGAACAGGCCGAGCAGGTAATACTCCCCCTTGAACAGGCCGTTGGCCTGCAGGTAACCGCGCGCATAAAGGAATGCCGTCGCCGCGGCCAGCAGCGCGATCAGTTTCAGGAAGCGCGCCAGCTCGTCGGCGACATAGCTGCCCGAGAAGATGACGCTGCGCCCTGCATCGGCCTCGCCGATCGCGAGCGCAGCCAGCACCAGGCCGAGCAATGCCAGCACGTAGGTGATGTCCCGCAATCGCTCGGGCAGGTAGACGTCGACCAGCAGCACGACGCAGATCGCTGCCGCGAGCACGATCTCGGGCAGCGCAGGCAGGAATTCGGCCGGCAGGAAATTCATGAATGTCAAAGTTTCGACTGCGTAATCTGAGTAACCAGGTGCTCGACCGTCGGCGATATGGCGTCGACCAGCGGTGCCGGCCACAAGCCAAGCGCCAGCACGCTCAGCGCCAGCAAGCCGAGAATGAAGAACTCGCGTGCGCCGACATCGCGCAGGGCCGCAACCTGCTGGTTGGCCACGGCGCCGAACACGACCCGCTTGACCATCCACAGCGTGTAGGCGGCGCCCAGGACCAGCGTCGTGCCGGCCAGCGCGGCATACCAGAAACTCGCACGGAAACTGGCCAGGATGACGAGGAATTCACCGACGAATCCGGAAGTGCCCGGCAAGCCGGCATTTGCCATCGCGAACAGCACCAGCAGCGTGGCAAAGCGGGGCATGGTGTTGGCCACGCCGCCGTAGGCATCGATGCGCCGCGTGTGCATGCGGTCGTAGAGCACGCCGACACAGAGGAACAGGGCGCCGGAAATCAGCCCGTGCGAGATCATCTGCACCATGCCGCCGGTCAGGCCCATCGCGATGCCGGCAGGGCGGCCGCTGTGCTGGACGATGGCCCAGGCGATGAAAAAGCCGAGCGTCACGAAACCCATATGCGCAATCGATGAATAGGCGATCAGCTTCTTCATGTCCTGCTGGACCAGCGCGACAAAGCCGATATAGACGACCGCGATCAGCGAGAGGCCGATCATCAGCCAGTCCAGCGCCTGACTGGCGTCTGGCGCGATCGGCAGGCTGAATCGCAGGAAGCCGTAACCGCCCATCTTCAGCAGGATGGCCGCGAGGATCACCGAGCCGCCGGTCGGCGCCTCGACGTGGGCGTCCGGCAACCAGGTATGCACCGGCCACATCGGTACCTTGACGGCGAAGGCAATGAGGAAGGCAAGAAAAATCGGCAATTGCTCGGTCATGCTCAGCGGCACCCGGTGGAAGTCGAGGATGCTGTAACTGCCCGCCTGGAAATACAGGTAGATCAGCGCAATCAGCATGAAGACCGAGCCGAAGAAGGTATACAGAAAGAATTTCAGCGTGGCATAGACGCGCCGCTCCCCGCCCCAGACGCCGATGATGATGAACATCGGCACCAGCATGGCTTCCCAGAAGACGTAGAACAACAGCGCGTCCAGCGCCGCGAAGACGCCGATCATCAGGCCCTCCAGGATCAGGAAGGCCGCGAAATACTGCGCCGGTCGCCGCTTGATCACCTCCCAACCCGCGAGCACCACCAGCGGCGTCAGGAAGGTCGTCAGCAGAATCAAGGGCATCGAAAACCCATCGACGCCGAGAAAATATTCGGCACGGAAGGCCGGGATCCAGGGCAGCCGCTCGACAAACTGCATATCCGCGGTCGTGCTATCGAAGCCCGCCCAGAGCGGGAGGCTGAGTGCAAAAGTGAGCACAGCCAGCAGCAGCGACAGCCAGCGCTCGGCCCCAAATCGCTGGCCCAGCAGAAGTACCAGCACGCCGCCCGCGATCGGCAGCCAGATCAGCAATGACAGGAGTCCGATGCTCATGCGAAAGAGAACCAGGTGAGGATCGCGAGCAGGCCAAGCAGCATCGCGAAGGCATAGTCATAGAGATAGCCGCGCTGGATGCGGCGCGCCACGGCCGCGACCCAGCCGATCAGCCGGGCGCTGCCGTTGACCGCCAGGCCGTCGATCAGGCCGGCATCGCCGACGCGCCAGAGCAACTGGCCCACGCCTCGCCCGCCGCCGGGAATCACACGCTCGGCCAGCCAGTCGAAGTAATACTTGTTGACCAGGAAGTCATAGAGCCACCCGGCGCGCTCCCGCCAGCGCTCCGCCAGCGCCGGACGGTGCAGATAGAAGAACCAGGCCGTACCGGCACCGGCCAGCGCCAGATAGAGCACCGGCGATGCCAGCCCGTGGAGCACGAAGGCCAGTGGGCCGTGCCATTCCCGCCCCAGCTCCGCGAGGCCGTCGTGTCCGGCCTGCACGAACAGGCTGTCGCCGAAATAGTCGCCGAACAGCAGAGGCCCGGTGGCCCACCAGCCGACCAGAACCGCGGGGATGGCCAGCAGGATCAGCGGCACTGTGATCACGGCTGGCGATTCGTGCAGATGCGCCCTGGCATCATCGCTGATTCGTTCCGGCCCATGAAAGACCAGGAAGAACATGCGGAAGGAATACAGGGCAGTCACGAAGACCCCGGCCAGCACGCAGGCGTAGGCGAAGCCGGCTCCGGGGGTCTCGGCCAGATGCACCGCCTCGATCAGCGCGTCTTTCGAGAAAAAGCCTGCGAAACCGGGGAAGCCGATCAGCGCCAGCGAGCCTGCCAGGGCCGTCCAGTAGGTGACCGGCATGTACTTGCGCAGGCCGCCCATGCGACGGATGTCCTGCTCGTGGTGCAGCGCGACGATGACGGAGCCGGCGGCGAGGAACAGCAGCGCCTTGAAGAAGGCATGGGTCATCAGGTGGTAGATGCCCGCTGCATAGGCCGATGCACCCTGCGCGACCATCATGTAGCCGAGCTGCGACAGGGTCGAATAGGCGATCACCCGCTTGATGTCCATCTGTACGATGCCGAGAAAGCCGGTCAGCAGCGCGGTCAGACCGCCGATCACCAGCACCAGGGTCAGCGCGGCCTCGGCATGCTCGAACAGCGGCGACATCCGCGCCACCAGGAAGACGCCGGCCGTGACCATCGTCGCCGCATGGATCAGGGCCGAGATCGGCGTCGGGCCTTCCATCGAATCCGGCAACCAGACGTGCAAGGGCATCTG
>RFHQ01000196.1 GCA_003695765.1 Gammaproteobacteria bacterium | reverse complement strand
GCTGGGCAATCTGCCCGCCTGGCCCGCGCTGACGCTGGAGGACGACGGCTGGGTCGGCTTCACCGTCGTGCGCGACGGCGAGCCACGCCAGGCGCGGGGCCGCGTCGTGGCCCTGCCGGACGGCGCCTGGCTGCTGGTCGCGCGAGAAGTCCAGGCGCTGGGCGCACTGGCCGAAGTGCTGGACCGGGCCTTCGTCACCGTGCTCGGCGTGACGCTGGCGCTGGCCCTCGGCGGCGGGCTGCTGATGAGCAACGATGTGCTGCGGCGGGTCAACGCGATCAACCGCACCAGCCGCCAGATCATGGCCGGTGATCTGTCGCAGCGCATGCCGACCCGCGGCACCCGGGACGAGTTCGACCAGCTATCGCTGAACCTGAACGAGATGCTGGACCAGATCGAGCATCTGCTGGACAGCATCCGGCACATGTCGGACAACGTGGCCCACGACCTGCGGACACCGCTGACGCGGCTGCACGGAAGGCTGGAAAATCTGCGCCTGCGCGTGCAGGGCGAGGCCCGGGACGAGATCGATGCCTGCCTGCAGGACGCCGACCGGCTGCTGGCGACTTTCAACGCCTTGCTCAGCATCACCCGGATCGAGTCGGGCGCCGTCGAGTCCCGCTTCGAGGAGGTCGACCTGACCGGGATCACCCGCGACGCCTGCGAGCTGTACCAGGCGGTCGCCGAGGAAGAAGGCATGCAACTCAACTGCAAGCTGCCGGAGCGCGCAATCGTTCGCGGCGACCGCAACCTGATCTTTCAGGCGCTGACGAACCTGCTGGACAACGCCTTCAAATACGGCCGGAGTGGCCAGTCGATCGAGGTGGAAGTGCGCGAGCGGGACGGGCACGTCGAACTGGCGGTCTGTGACCGCGGCCCCGGCATCCCCGAGGAACGCAGGGAACAGGTGCTGCAGCGTTTCTTCCGCCTCGACGACAGCCGCTCGGCACCCGGCGCCGGCCTCGGCTTGAGCCTCGTGCAGGCGATCGCCCACCGTCACAAGGCCGAATTGCGCCTCGAGGACAACGGGCCCGGCCTGCGCGCCTGCCTGTCTTTCGCCACCGCGCGAGCCTGAGCAAGCGCCATGATGCGACGGCTATTGCATGAACCGCTGCTGCATTTCCTGCTGCTGGGCGGCGGCCTGTTCCTCCTGTACGCCCGGCTCGGCGGCGCGCCGCCGGCGCGCGAGCAGATCGTAGTCACGCAGGCCGAGATCCGGCGGCTGGCCAATGACTGGCGGGCGCGCTGGCGGCGGCCTCCGACGGACGCGGAACTCGCCGCCCTGATCGACGACTATCTGCGCGAGGAGTTGCTCTACCGGGAAGCCCTGGCGCTGGGGCTGGACCAGGGCGACGAGGTGATCCGCCGGCGGCTGGCGCAAAAACTCGCCTTTGTCGAGACGGACCCCGCGGCACTCGAGAATCCGACCGACGAGCAGTTGCGGGCCTTGTACGCGAGCCGGCGGAACCGCTATACGGAACCGGTCCGGCTCAGCTTCGAACAGCGGCTGTTCAGCGACCGCGGGCAGGCCGCGGCGGCCCTGGCTGCGTTGCGAGGCGGTGCGGATCCCGCCGAGTTCGGCGATCCCTCGGCGCTCAAGGATCGGTTTCGCCGGGTCTCCGAGGCAGAACTGGCCCTGTTGCTGGGCGTGGCCCCCGCCGCCCAGATCTTCGCGCTGCCGTCCGGCGGCTGGCAGGGACCGGTGCGCTCTCGGTACGGCGTCCACCTGCTGCGCATCACCGAGCGCCGGCCGGCGCGCGAGCCGCCCTTCGACGAGATTCGCGAGCGCCTTCGCCAGGACTGGGCGCTGACCCGGCAACGCGACGCCGAAGCCGCGCTGCTCGCGCGCCTCAAGTCCCGGTACCGGATCCGGATCGAGCCGCCGCCGGCCGCGGCAGAAGCGCAATGACTCGCTGCGGTCGAATGGCGCTCATCGGCGCAGCATGGCTGCTCGCCTGCGTGTCGGCGACCGCGCACGTATCGAGGCCGGCCTACCTGCAAGTGCAGGCGCTGCCGGCCGACCACTACCAGTTGTCGTGGAAACTGCCCCAGGGCAGCGGCCTGCAGCGAGCGCCGGAGCTGGCCTGGCCGCCGCAGTGCAGGCAAACGGCCGATTGGCACTCGCTGAGCAGCCCCCTCGGCGTGACGATGACCGCCCGCTATGCCTGCGCCGGTCGCGGTCTCGCCGGGCAGTCGCTGCAGCTTGCCGCATTCCCCGCGGAACTGACCGAAATCCTGGTCCGTGTGGTACTCGACGGGAAACAACAGCTGCAGGTGCTGCGGCCAGGTCGGTCGCTGATCGCTATCGCTGCCACGCCATCGGCCTGGCAGGTCTTGCGTGATTACGGTTTGCTGGGCATCGAACACATCCTGCTCGGCATCGATCACCTGCTCTTTGTGCTCGGCCTGGTGCTGCTGGTCCGCGGCAGCGGTCCGCTGATCGCCACCGTAACCGCCTTCACGCTCGCGCACAGTCTCACGCTCGCTCTCGCCGTCCTCGGTGTCACCCGCGTACCTCAGGCGCCGGTCGAAGCGGCGATTGCGCTCAGCATCCTGTTC
>RFHQ01000195.1 GCA_003695765.1 Gammaproteobacteria bacterium | reverse complement strand
TACGACGTGCGCTGCGCGCCGGACTTCAAGGTCTTCACCAACATCAATTCGGCGATCGTCGATCCGAAGGCCTTCGACGAGACCAGTTTCGTCGACAAGCAGACGGACGTCTGCATCATCCCGCCCAATTCCTTCGTGCTGGCGCGCACGGTCGAGTACTTCCGGATCCCGCGCAATGTGTTGACGATCTGCCTCGGCAAGTCCACCTACGCGCGTTGCGGGATCATTGTCAACGTCACGCCGCTGGAGCCGGAATGGGAGGGGCATGTGACGCTGGAGTTTTCGAACACGACGCCACTGCCGGCGAAGATCTACGCGAACGAGGGCGTCGCGCAGATGCTGTTCTTCGAGTCCGACGAAGCCTGCGAGGTCTCGTACAAGGACCGCGGCGGCAAGTACCAGGGCCAGAAAGGCGTGACCCTGCCCCGCGCCTGAGCGCTTCAGGCGGCTTCGTCGACCGTGACCGGTTCGTCCAGCCGGCGGCCGTCGAGCCAGGCCGCGCCGTCGCGCAGTGCCAGCCGGCCCTCGGCCAGCCAGCGGATCGCCCGCGGGTAGATCCGGTATTCGCCGGCCTGCACGCGCTGTTTCAGGCTGGCCGCCGTGTCCCCGGGCCGCACGGCGATGCGGTAGCGGATGATCCGGGGGCCGGCGTCCAGTTCCGGCACCACGAAATGCACGGTCGAGCCGTGCCAGGCATCGCCGGCTTCGAGCACGCGGCGAAAAGTGTCCAGCCCGCGGAACTTCGGCAGCAGCGACGGGTGGACGTTCAGCATGCGCCCGGCATAACGTTCGACCAGTTCGTCCGGCAGGATGCGCATGAAACCGGCCAGCACGACGATGTCCGGCGCCAGCGCGTCGAGCTGCTGGCCAAGAGCGGCTTCGGCCGCGGCCCGGTCCGGGTGCTCGCGGTAGTCCACTGCGATCGCCGGCACTCCGGCGCGCCGGGCCCGCTCGAGCCCGGCTGCGTCCGGCCGGTCGGACAGCACGCCGCAGATCGTCACCGGCAGTTCACCGGCCGCGGCCGCGTCGAGGATTGCCTGCAGGTTCGTGCCGCTGCCGGAGATCAGGACGGCGACCCGCGCCGGCGTGCTCATGCTTCGATCTGCACGCGGCCGTCGCCGGCGCCGATGCGGCCGATCTCGAACACCGTCTCGCCGCTGGCCACCAGCAGGTCCGTCGCACTGGCGACCTCGGAGGCCGGCAGCACCACGACCATGCCGATGCCGCAGTTGAAGGTGCGCAGCATTTCGGCGTCGGCAACCTGGCCCGCGTTCTGCAGCCAGTCGAAGACCGGTGGCTGCGGCCAGGCGGATCGCTGCACCGTGGCTGCGACCGTGTCCGGCAGGACCCGCGCCAGGTTCTCGGCCAGTCCGCCGCCGGTCACGTGCGCCAGCGCATGCACGTCGCAATGGCCCAGCAGCTCCAGCAGCGGGCGGACGTAGATGCGGGTCGGCGCCAGCAGCGCGTCGCCGACCGGGCCGCCCGCGAATGGCGCCGCGGCGCCACCGGGGACGCGTTCGAGGATCCGGCGAATCAGCGAATAACCGTTCGAATGCGGCCCGGACGACGCGAGGCCCAGCACCCGGTCGCCCGGCTGCACGGCCCGGCCGTCGATCAGCCGCTCGCGCTCGACGATGCCGACGCAAAAGCCGGCGAGATCGATATCGCCGGGCCGATACATGCCGGGCATCTCCGCGGTCTCGCCGCCGAGCAGGGCGCAGCCGGCCTCCTCGCAGCCGGCCGCGATGCCGCGGATCACGGCCTCCGCCTGCGCTAGGTCCAGTTCGCCGGTCGCGTAGTAATCGAGAAAGAACAGCGGCTCCGCGCCCTGCACGACGATGTCGTTGGCGCACATCGCGACCAGGTCGATGCCGACGCCGTCCAGGCGTCCCCGCTCCAGCGCGAGTTTCAGTTTCGTGCCCACGCCGTCGGTGCCGGCCACCAGCACCGGCTCGCGGAAGTCCTCCAGCGCCGGGCGGAACAGGCCGCCGAAGCCGCCGATGCCGCCGAGCACGCCGTCGCGGTGCGTGGCCCGCACCAGTGGCTTGATGCGCTCGACCAGCGCGTTGCCGGTATCGATGTCGACGCCGGCGGCCTTGTAAGTCAGGGGTTCCTTGTCGGGCATCGTCGTGGCACCGGCCGCAATCGCGCCGGTATGATAGAGCATATGTTCCCGCCTGCCTGCCATGACCGGTCCAGCCTGGTGCTGGCGCTGCTGGTGCTTTGGCTGCTGCCGGCTGCGCCGCTGCCGGCTGCGCAGGTCGCGGACCTCTACAGCGCCGAGGTCGAACTGCCCGCGCCCGGCGATCTCGACGGCGCCTTCGCGCTGGCGCTGGAGCGGGTGCTGGCCAAAGTCACCGGCCGGCGCCAGCCACTGGACGACAGCCAGCGCGAGCGGTTCGGCGATCCCGCACGGCTGGTGCGCCAGTACCGCGGCACTGCGCCGGGTCGCTTGCGCGTCGGTTTCGACCCGGTGGCGCTGAAGCGCCTGGTCGATGCCGCGGGCCTGCCGACCTGGGGCGAGGCGCGGCCCCTCGTCGTCGTCTGGCTGGTGATGGAGACCGGGCGCGGGGCCCGCGAGATCCTGTCCGCCGGGGAAGCCGGACAAGGCACCGCGTTCGGGCCGGCCAGCGCTGCCGACCAGGCCCGGGCGCTGCTGCTGGCGGCGGCCGAGGCCCGCGGCCTGCCGCTGGTCCTGCCACTGGTGGACAGCGAAGACCTGGCGCGCGTCAGCGACAGCGATCTGCGCGGCGATTTCACCGAGCCGGTGATCGCTGCGTCCGAGCGCTATGGCGCCGATGCCGTGCTGATCGGCCGGCTGCGCGGGGCCGATCCGGCCACCGCCCGCGTGCGCTGGACGTTGCTGCTGGGCCGGGAACGGATGGACTGGAGCGGTGGCCTCGAGGACGGTCCGGACGGCGCCGCCGATCGCCTGGCCCAGCGGCTGGCCGTTGCCCCCGGCGAGGAACGCTGGCTGCGGGTCGAGATCGGCAACGTCCGGAGTCTGCGTGACTATGGCCAGGTCTACCGCCTGTTCTCCGGCCTGGGCCTGGTCGAGCAGCTGCAGGTCGCCGAGGTCAGCGAGGATCGCTTGCGACTGGCGCTGCGGGTGCGCGGCGGCATCGACCCGCTGATGCGCAGCGTCGCGCTGCGCCGCCTGCTGAGCGTCGACGAGCAGGCCACCGGCACGCCCGGCGCCGACCTGTACTACCGCCTGCCCGGTGACTGACGGCGCCATGCGACTGCGGCCGGCGCATCTCCCGAATGCGATCAGCATCCTGCGCATCCTGCTGGTGCTGCCGATCGTGCTGACCCTGCTGGCCGGCGATTATCTCCTGGCCCTGTTGCTGATCTGCTTCGCCGGCGCGTCCGACGGGCTGGACGGCCTGCTGGCGCGGCGCTTCGACTGGCGTTCCCGCCTCGGCGGCATTCTCGATCCCCTGGCCGACAAGCTGATGGTCACGGCGCTGTTCCTGACCCTGGCCTGGCTGGGCCTGTCGCCGGCCTGGCTGACCGCCGTGGTGATCCTGCGTGATGCGGTCATCGTGGCCGGGGCGCTGGCCTACAACAGCCTGGTCGGCGAGGTGCAGCCGGAGCCGACCGGCCTCAGCAAGGCCAACACGATCCTGCAGCTGGTCTATGTGCTCGGCGTCGTCAGCCGGCAGGCGCTCGGCTGGCCGGCCGCCGCCTGGCTGCTGCCGCTCGGCGCGGCGGTGTTCTTCGCCTGCGTCGTCAGCGGGCTGGACTACGTGCTGACTTGGGGCGCCCGCGCGCGCGCCGCGCAGCGTCGTTGACGGGCCGGCCGATGCAACAGCTGCCCCTGGCCGTCGGCCCGCCGGACCACGCGGTATTCGAAAGTTTCCTGCCTGGCCCGAATGCCGCGCTGCTGCACGCGCTGCAGGAAATCGCGCGCGTGCGCAGCCGCGCGCTGCTGTGGCTCTGGGGACCGCCAGGCAGCGGCCGCAGCCATCTGCTACAGGCGACGGTCGCGGAAGCCGCGGCGCGGGGCGACCGCGGCGCCTGCCTGCCGCTGTCTCCGGACGCCGGCCTGGCGCCGGAGGCGCTGGCGGGCATGGAAGCGCTGGATCTGGTCTGCCTGGACGATCTCGACTGTGTCGCCGGCGACCTGCAGTGGGAGCGCGCGCTGTTTGCGCTGTACGAGGCCTTGCGCGAACGCAGCGCACGGCTCGTGGTCGCGGCCACCGCAGCACCGCTGCATCTGTCCTTCGGCCTGCCGGACCTGGTTTCGCGATTCAGTGCCGCGGCGACTTTCCGCATGCGCCCGCTGTCGGACGATGACAAGCTGGCGGCGCTGCAATTGCGCTCCGCCTGGCGCGGCATGGAACTGCCGGCCGAAACGGCCGCCTATCTGCTCAGCCGCGTGCCGCGCGACAGCCGCAGCCTGTTCGCCTTGCTCGACCGACTGGACCGTGCGGCGCTGGCGGCGCAGAAGCGGCTGACCATCCCCTTCGTGCGGCGGTTGCTGGCGGAGGAGCCCGGACTCAGCCCCGAAGACTGATGCCGCTGCGGCGCAGGCAATCGAGGCCGGCCAGTCCCGCGAGCGCGACGCCGCAGGACAAAGTCAGCGCCCGGGCCGGCGGCAGCGGGCCGGCGAGCAGGTTCATGATCGCGGCGCTGAGATAGGGGATCATCCAGATCGCCACCCAGGCGCCCCAGCGTGGCCGCGGCCGGAGGCCGGTCGCGGCCAGCAGCGCCAGCGGCAGGCTGCCGAGCCAGGCGACCCGGCCGGCCGGCGGCCAGACCAGCGCGCCCGCGGCGAGCAGCAGCCCGGCCTGGGCGAGCGCGCGCGCCGCGGCCAGGCTCACGGCCGGTCCCAGCCGCTGAGACGCAAGGCCGCCTCGGCGACGCGGCGGCCCAGCCGGCGCGCGACCGCCGCTTCCTCGGCGGTCGCTTCCGTCTGTTCCTGGCTGAATGCGACGTGGCTCGCGCCGTAGGGTCCACCGCCGCTGCGGGTGGCCGTCAGCGCCGGCTCCGAGTAGGGGACGCCGACGATCACCATGCCGTGGTGGAGCAGGGGCAGCGCCATGCTCAGCAAGGTCGACTCCTGGCCGCCGTGCAGGCTCGCCGTGGACGTGAACAGGCCGGCCGGTTTGCCTCGCAGACCGCCCTGCAACCACAGCGCCGCGGTGCCGTCGAGAAAGTATTTCAACGGCGCGGCCATGTTGCCGAAGCGCGTCGGGCTGCCGAGCACCAGGCCATCGCAGCGCAGGAGATCGTCCTGAGTCGCGTAGGGTGCGCCGCTGTCCGGGACAGCCGCCGCCGTGGCCTCGGTGTCGGGCGAGACCGGCGGCACCGTGCGCAGCGTCGCGCGGGCGCCGCTGACTGCATTGACACCGCGGGCGACCTGCGCGGCCAGCTTCGCGGTCGAACCATGCAGTGAGTAGTACAGAATCAGGATCTCGCTCACGAGTCGAGTATCTCCAGCACCGCCTCCGGGGGGCGGCCGATCCGTGCGCGTTCGCCGGCGACGACGATCGGCCGCTGCAGGGCCTGCGGGTGGGTGGCCAGCCAGTCGATGCGCCCGGCCTCGTCCATCTGTTCCAGCCGTTCGCGATCCGCTTTGTACACCGGCTCGTTGCGGCGCATGAGTTCGTCGACCGTGAGTCCGAGCTTCGCCAGCAGCGAACGCAGCGTGGCGGCGTCCGGCGGTTGCTCCAGGTAGTGGATCACTTCCGGTTCGAGGCCGCGCGCTTCGAGCAGTGCCAGCGTCGCGCGCGACTTGGAACAGCGCGGGTTGTGATAGATGCGCAGCTGCATGCCGTCCCTCCCTTGCCTGCGGCGTGCAAGTGTAGCGTGGAAAACACGCCGGCCGTATTACCGCGCGCTTCGCTGTGGCGCGCGCGCCGCGTCGCCGGAGAGGCGCCGCTGCGGTGCCGGCGGTTTCTTGACGCTGCCGAGGCGGGGTTGCTAGCTTCCTATTTTTGCAGCCCTTTTCCGCCCGTGGCGATAACGAGAACCCCGCCTGGCCTGTGTGCCGCCCTGCTGGCCTTCGCGTTACTGGCCGGCTGTGCGGCGGCACCGCCGGTGCAGGAGATGAGCGATGCGCGCCAGGCCATCGCCGCGGCGCGTGAGGCCGGTGCCGACCGCCTCGCCGCGGACCGCCTGGCCGAGGCGCAGGCCTTGCTGGCCTCGGCCGAGGAATATCTCGCCTGGGCGAATGCGAGCGGTTACTGGTCCGCGCGGCGCGCGGCGATCAGCGCCAAGGAAACGGCATTCGACGCGCTTTTGATCAGCCGCAAGGCGAGCGAGGCGGCTGAGGCCGGCGCGGAGGATCAGCGCTGAGCGCGCAGCGCTGCCGGCGGTTCTTCGTCAGCGGCCGGGTGCAGGGCGTGTTCTTCCGCGCCAGCACGCAGGCCGAAGCCCAACGCCTGGGCTTGCGCGGCTGGGCACGCAACCTGCCGGACGGCCGAGTCGAGGTGCTGGCCTGTGGCGAGCCGGCGGCCGTCGACGCGCTCGCGGCGTGGCTGCAGCAAGGCCCGCCGCTGGCCGAAGTCGCGAGCGTCCGCGCCGCCGATGCGGACCCTGCCGAACTGGCCGGGATCAGCGACTTTCGTACCGGCTGACGCTCAGAGCTGGAACCAGCGGCTGCTGAGGCGGCTGAGGACCCGCTCCGGATACCAGCCGCTGCCGACGCTGCCGTGATAGCGGGCCAGCGCGCGGCGCAGGTCGCCGTTCTCCATGTCCAGGTAATGCCGCAGGATCGTGCAGCCCATGCGCAGGTTGGTCTGAATGTCGACCAGGCGGTCATCGGGCCGGCCGATCTCGTTCAGCCAGAACGGCATCACCTGCATCAGCCCCTGAGCGCCGGCGTCCGAGACGGCGTAGGGATCGAAGGCGCTCTCGACGTCGATGACCGCGAGCACCAGTTCCGGTGCGAGGTCCGCGCGCTTCGCTTCGCGATGTACGGTCTTCAGGATCTCGATGCGCTCCTGCGGGTCGGCGACCTGGTCGCCGAGGCGCTGCGCCATGTCGGTGAGCCAGACCTGGGCGTCGAAGCGGTCCTCGAAGCCGTGGGGTTCGTTCATCGCCTGGCGGAGCAGTTCGCGCAACACCGGGTCCGGGCGCTGGCCGTCGGCGGCTGCGGCCGGCAAGGCGCAGAGCAGCCCGGCGAGCAGGCCGGCCAGCAGCCTAGGCCGTGCGCTCGAGCCGCTGGCGGATGAAATCGACGACTGCATCGATCGGAACCTGTTCCTCGGCGCCGCTGCGCCGTTCCCGGTATTCGACCACCCCGGCATCGAGTCCGCGCTGGCCCAGGGTCAGCCGATGCGGCAGTCCGACGAGATCGGCGTCGGCGAACTTGACCCCGGGACGAGCATCGCGGTCGTCCATCAGCACCTCGATCCCGGCCCTGCTGAGATCTTCGTACAGCCGCTCGGCGGCGGCTGTGACCGATTCCGATTTCTTCGGGTTCAGCACCACCAGCATGACCTCCAGCGGGCACATCGGCTCGGGCCAGATGATGCCCTGTTCATCGTGGTTCTGCTCGATCGCCGCGGCGACGATCCGCGACACGCCGATCCCGTAGCAGCCCATGATCATCGGCACTTCCCGCCCGTCGCGGTCGAGCACGGTCGCCTGCAGCGCGCGGCTGTACTTGTCGCCGAGCTGGAAGATGTGCCCGACCTCGATGCCGCGCGCGATGCTGACCGGCCCGCCGCCCAGCGGGCTCGGGTCGCCGGCCACGATGTTGCGCAGGTCGGCGGTCTCCGGTTCCGGCGCGTCCCGGCCCCAGTTGAAGCCGGTGTAGTGTGCGTCGACTTCATTGGCGCCGCAGACGAAGTCGGCGCCGGCCGCGGCCGCGTGGTCGGCGATCAGCGGCAGCTGCAGCCCGACCGGTCCCAGAAATCCGGGTTCGCAGCCGGTCGCGGCCTGTACCTGTTCGGCCGTCGCCAGTGCCAGCGGCGCGGCCACTTGCGGCAGGCGCTCGGCCTTCAAGGGATTCAGTTCGTGATCACCGCGCAGCACCAGCGCGACGCAGCCGCCGTCCGAAGCCTGGACCAGCAGGGTCTTCAGGCAGCGCGACGGCGGCACGCCGAGCAATTCGCTGACTTCGTCGATGCTGCGCGCGCCGGGCGTGGCCACGCGGGTCAATTCGGCCGTCGGCGCCGGGCGCGGGCCGGGCGGTGGCAGCGCCGGCGCCAGTTCGACGTTGGCGGCGAAGTCGTCGTGCTCGCACCAGGCGATCGCGTCCTCGCCGGACTCGGCCAGCACGTGAAACTCCTGCGAACGCGCGCCGCCGATCTCGCCGCTGTCGGCCTCCACGGCGCGAAAGCGCAGGCCCAGCCGCGTGAAGATCCGTGCGTAGGCCTCGGCCATCCGCTGGTAGGTCGCCTCCAGCGAGGCCTGGTCCAGGTGGAAGGAATAGGCATCCTTCATCAGGAATTCGCGCGCCCGCATGACGCCGAAACGCGGCCTGATCTCGTCGCGGAACTTGGTCTGGATCTGGTAGTAGCTCACCGGCAGCTGGCGGTAGCTCTTCAGTTCGCGCCGCGCGATGTCCGTGATGACTTCCTCATGGGTCGGACCGAAGCAGAACTCGCGGTCGTGGCGATCGCGAATCCTGAGCAGCAGATCACCATAGACGTCCCAGCGCCCGGATTCGCGCCACAGCTCGGCCGGCTGCACGGCCGGCATCAGCAGTTCGAAGGCGCCGGCGCGGTCCATCTCCTCGCGCACGATGGCCTCGACCTTGCGCAGCACCTTGAGCCCCAGCGGCATCCAGGTGAACAGGCCGGCGGCCAGCTTGCGGATCAGGCCCGCGCGCAGCATCAGCTGGTGGCTGACGACCTCGGCATCGGCCGGGACTTCCTTGAGGGTGTTCAGGGGCAGGCGGCTGAGGCGCATCGATAGCTCTGGAGCGTGGCCGGGACGCGCGCCATTCTAACGGCAAGCCACGAACCCTGCCGCTCCGGCGCCCGCCGCCGGGTTCCCGGCGGGGTGCCAAGCCCCGGCCGGCATGGCAATATGCCCGGGCATCCACGGGATTCGGACGGTGACGGGGAAGGGCAAGCGAGGCGGTTCACGCAGGTTGCGGGGGCGGGGCGTCTACCTGCTGCCCAATCTGCTGACGACCGGGGCCCTGTTCGCCGGCTTCTACGCGATCATCGGCGCCATCGACGGCAACTACGAGCGCAGCGCGATCGCGCTGTTCTGCGCCGTGATCCTCGATGGGCTGGACGGGCGCCTGGCGCGCCTGACCGGCACCGAGTCCGATTTCGGCAAGGAGTACGACAGCCTCTCGGATCTGGTCGCCTTCGGCCTCGCGCCGGCGCTGATCGTCTACGAGTGGGGGCTGAGCCGGCTCGACGCCTTCGGCTGGATCTGGGGCAAGGCGGGCTGGCTCGCGGCGTTTCTGTACGCCGTCTCGGCGGCGCTGCGGCTGGCACGCTTCAACGCCGATCCGCCGTCTACCGATCGCCGGTTCTTCGAGGGCCTGCCGAGCCCGTCGGCCGCCGGCCTGGTCTTCGGCATGGTCTGGCTCGGTGCCGAATTGGGCTGGAGCGGCGACCTGGCGCTGATCGGCGCGGGCCTGCTGACGGCGGCCGCCGGCCTGCTGATGATCTCGCACATTCCCTACTACAGCTTCAAGGAGCTGAGTCCGCGCGGCAAGATCCCGTTCACCTACCTGTTCGTGATCCCGCTGATCTTCGTCATGATCGCGCTGAATCCACCGACTGTGGTCTTCGTGATCGCCTGCACCTACGCCGCATCCGGACCCGTCTACAGGGTCTGGCGCTGGCGGCGGCGCCGGGCGCGGCGCCGCGCCGCGGACGCGGCCGCCGGGGCCCGCAGCGGGGCCGGCGAGGCCTGAGCGGCGGTCCGGGATGCACCTGGATCGGCTGCAACGGCGCGCGCTGGATGCGATGGGCATCCAGGTCTGGGAGTCCGTGGCGGCGCCGGCCGCCGATGTGCCGGCTGTCGAACCGGCCGGCGCGCCGGCGCCCGCCGGCACCGACGCGCGGCAGGCGCCGGTCGCCGCGAGATCGGGCGCGGCCCGGCAGGCCGCCGGCGCGTGGGAGGCGCTGGAGGCCGAGGTGCGCCACTGCACCCGCTGTGCGCTGGCGGCCTCGCGCACGCAGACCGTATTCGGCGTCGGCAACCGCGACGCCGACTGGATGGTGATCGGCGAAGCGCCGGGTGCCGAGGAAGACCGCCAGGGCGAGCCCTTCGTCGGCCGCGCCGGGCAATTGCTGAACCAGATGCTGCGCGCCGTCGGCCAGTCGCGCGAGCAGGTCTATATCGCCAACATCCTCAAGTGCCGGCCGCCGAACAACCGCGACCCGAAGCCGGAGGAAATCGCCGCCTGCCGCGACTACCTGCAGCGGCAGATCGAGCTGGTGTCGCCGCAACTGCTGCTGGCCGTCGGCCGGATCGCCGCGCAGGCGCTGCTGCAGACCGATGCGCCCGTCGGCCGCCTGCGCGGGCGCGTTCACCGGCTGGCGCCGGGCGGCCTGCCGCTGGTCGTCACCTATCACCCGGCGTACCTGTTGCGCAGCCCGGCGCAGAAGCGCAAGGCCTGGGAAGACCTGCGCCTGGCGAGGTCGCTGCTGCGATGATCGCCGTGACCCGGGACCTGCCGCTGCGCCTGCGGCCGATGCGCCAGGAGGACGTGCCGGCGGTGGCCGCGCTCGAGGCCAGGGTCTACGAGTTCCCGTGGAGCGCCGGAATCTTCCGCGACTGCCTGCTGGCCGGGTACACGAGCATCGCGCTGGAGCGCGATGGCGAGCTGGCCGGTTACTCGATCCTGTCGGTGGCCGCCGGCGAGGCGCATCTGCTGAACATCTGCGTCGCACCGGAGCTGCAGGGCCAGGGTATCGGACGCCGGCTGCTCGAGTACATGCTGGAGCGGGCCCGGCTCGCGGGCGCCGGCAAGCTGTTCCTCGAGGTGCGGCCGTCGAACCGGCGCGCACTGAAGGTCTATCGTCGCGCCGGGTTCGAGATCATCGGGACGCGCCGCGACTACTACCGCGCGGCCGCCGGCAAGGAAGACGCCGTGGTGCTGCTGCGGCGCCTGGACGGCCCGGCCCCGCGCGGGTGAGCGGCGGTTCGCTCTGGTGGCGGCGCCCGGTGCTGGGCTGGGCGCTGTACGACTGGGCAAACTCGGCCTTTGCGCTCAGCATCATGACCAGCTTCGTGCCGGTGCTGCTCGGCGGCTACTGGAACGACGGCGCCCCGGCCGCGGTGACGACCTTCCGCCTCGGGCTGGCCAACGGCCTCGCCAGCCTGCTGGTGGCCGTGGCGGCACCGTTGATCGGCGCGCTGGCCGACCGCGCCGGCCGGCGCAAGCGCGGCCTGCTGATCTTCACGACGCTCGCGATCCTGGCCACCGGGAACCTGTTCCTGGTCGCGGCCGGGCAGTGGCCGCTGGCCCTGGCGCTGTACGTGATCGCGGCCTTCGGCTTCGCGCAGGGCAACTCGCTGTACGATTCACTGCTGGTCGATGTCACGACACCCGACTGCTACGACCGGGTCTCGGCCTACGGCTTCGCTCTCGGTTACCTCGGCGGCGCGCTGCTGTTCGCGGTGAACGTCTGGATGGTGGCGCAGCCGGCGCGCTTCGGCCTGGACGGTGAAGTCCAGGCACTGCGCCTGAGCTTCCTGATGGTCGCGGCCTGGTGGGCCCTGTTCAGCCTGCCCCTGGTGGCCTGGGTACACGAGCGCCGGGCGCCGGGCGCGAGCCTGCCGGCCGGCGCCGCGATCCGCATGGCCCTGCGCGAACTGCTGCGCACCGTCGGTGCCGTGCGCGAGCAGCGCGCGCTGTGGCTGTTCCTGCTGGCCTACTGGCTGTACATCGATGGCGTCTACACGATCATCAAGATGGCCGTCGACTATGGGCTCTCGCAGGGCCTCAACATGCAGGACCTGATCCGCGCGATCCTGCTGACGAATTTCGTCGGCTTCCCGGCGGCACTGGCTTTCGGTTTCATCGGTGACTGGATCGGCGCGCAGCGCGGTATCTACGTCGCCCTGATCGCCTACGTCGCGGTCACCGCGGCCGCCGGCTTCGTCAGCAGCGAGGCCGGCTTCTATGCGCTGGCGCTGGCGATCGGCCTTGTGCAGGGCGGCGTGCAGAGCCTCAGTCGCTCGCTGTTCGCGAGCCTGATCCCGGCCGGCAAGACCGGTGAATTCTTCGGCTTCTACAATATGCTCGGCAAGTTCGCCGCGATCATGGGCCCGGTGCTGACCGGGACCGTGGCCTTGCTGACCGGCAGCCAGCGCTACGGGATCCTGTCGATCCTGCTGCTGCTGATTGCCGGTCTCGCGCTGCTCACGCGCGTGCGCGTGCCGGTGCGCGCGGTGGCCTGAAGCGGCGGACCTCGGCCTCGAAGCGGCCGATCGCGGCGCGGTCGGCATCCGGCTCGTAGCGCAGGCGCTCGTAGTCTTCGAACAACCCGCGGATCTGCGCGGCCAGCTCGGGGCGGGCCCGGGCGGCGGCCGCGGCATACTCGGCCGGGGTCTCCGCAGGGCGCCGCGCCCGCCAGGCGCGCGCCGTGCGCCGGCAGAGCAGGCGGTAACTGCGCAGCAGCGGATCGGGACGGCCGCTGTGCCGCCGCTGGCTGCGCCAGGCCAGCCACGCCAGGCCGGCGCTCATGCCGGCGATGAGCAGCGCGAGCAGGTGGCGCAGCGACGGGTCCGCGATGCCGGCCAGCCGCAGCAGGCGCTGCTGGCTGTCCGGGCCGTAGGCGAGCACCCAGCGGTTCCAGGCTGCATTCACCGCATCCCAGCTCAACAGCAGGCGCTGGCCCAGCGCACTGCCGCGCAGGGCCTCGGCACCGCGCAGGCGGCCGCTGCGGACGGCCGTATCCATGCCCCGCTCGATGCGCTCGGGCGCCACGGCGGCCGTCGGGTCGATGCGTTCCCAGTGACCGTCGAGCCAGACCTCGACCCAGGCATGGGCATCGGCCTGACGCACGATCCAGTAGTCGCCGAGCGGATTGCGCTCGCCGCCCTGATAGCCCGTCACGATGCGCGCCGGAATCCCGGCCGCGCGCGCGAGCACGGCAAACGCGGAGGCGTAATGACCGCAGAAGCCTTCGCGGCGGTCGAACAGGAACTCGTCCACCGATTGGGCTCCGAGCGCCGCCGGCGTGAGGCTGTAGAAGAACGGCTCGCGGCGGAAATGCGCGAGGATCCGGCCGAGATAGTCGCGCTCGTCGCGGCTTGCGGCCCGCAACTCGGCCGCCCAGGCGCGGCTGCGCGGATTGCTGTCCGGGGGCAGCCAGGTATCCGCGGCCCGCGCCGGGGCCGGCATGCTGCCCGGTGTGCGGGTGCTGAGCAGCGAGCGCGCCCGGTAGGCGAGGCGCCGCTCCACTGGCCGGATGCTCGCCAGCGTGAAGGTCGAACTCAACGCCGCCTTCGGTGCGTCCCAGTCGATCGGGGTCTCCAGCGCCAGCAGCCAGGGCTGGCGGTGCGGTTCCAGCGTGATCTCGTAGCCGACTTCGGGTCCGCTGCGCTCGAGCCGGCGGCGCAGGCCCGGAAGATAGGCAGGGGCGCGCGCAGACCAGCGCCGGCCGTCGAACTTGGCCAGCACCGGGCCGCGCCAGTAGAGCTGAGCGCTGGCCGGCGGCGGCCCGTCGAAGCGCACGCGGAACGCGACCTCGTCCGACAGCACCAGTTCGGAAATGTCGCCGGGACTCAGTTCATCGCTGAGGCCGCTGTGTGCGCGTCCGCCGGCCTGCGGCAACGACCAGAAGGGGCCCGGGATCCGCGGAAACAGCAGGAACAGCAGCAGTGCCAGCGGCGCCGCCTGCAGCAGCAGACGGCCGGTCACCGCCAGCGCCTCCGCCGGGGGCAAGGGCGCGCGCGGGCGCGCGGTCTGCAGCAGCGCCATGGTGGCGACGGTGACCGTCAGCAGGAGGTAGGCCGGCGACCAGACCGCCTGTTCGCGCAGGAAGGCCGCGAACAGCAGGAAGAAACAGATGAACACGACGATCGCGCGATCGCGGCGCCCGCGGGTCTCCAGCAGTTTCATCGCCGCCATCACCAGCAGCAGCGAGGAACCGGCGTCGACGCCGGAGACCTGGCGGTAGGTTGCCAGGATGCCGGCGAAGGCGAGCAGCGTCAGCGGCACCCGCAGCCAGGCGCTCGGCAGGCGCCTCCGGCGCAGGGCCAGCGACAGGCGCGCCGCGGCGATACCGATGACCATCGCCGTGACCCAGGGATGCACATGCGGCACATGCGGGAGCGTGACCAGCAGCAGGGTGCCGAGCAGCCAGGCGAGCTGCCCTGCCGATTCCAGTGGCGCTTCCTCGCGACGTTCCCGCCGTGGCCTGTTCACCGGCCGGCGTCCTCGCCGAACAGGGCCAGCGCGCGCAGGCAGCGGTGCCGGTGTTCCTCACCCTGCGCCGGCGCCAGCTCGCTGCCGGGGATGCGCAGGCCGTAGTCCAGCCCGCTCGCATCGGCGTCGAGCACGCGCCGCGCCAGCCGGGCGATGCGCCGCTCAATGTTGCCCGCCGGCTCCGACTCCCAGTCGATCCAGCGCGGCAAGGGCGTCCCGCTCAGGTATTCGCTGACCAGCTTCTGCCCGGTGCGCGCCAGCGCCTTCCACGCAATGCGTTTCGGCGGATCCCCCTGGCGCCAATCGCGCAGGCCGCTGTAGTCGTCGTCGCCGGTCGTGTCCCGCCCGGTTTCCTGGCGGCCGCTCTCCCCGCGCGGGGTTCCGCTGGCGCGGCTGGCCGGTTGCGGGTAGACGAGCCCGGCCAGATCCATGTCGACCCAGGCCCAGGCGCGGAACAGGCCGAGCGGGAAGCGGGTGCTGATCGACAGCCGCGGCGCGCGCCGGCGGCCGCGGCGGGCCGTCGGCAGCGGCAGGCTGATGAGGCGGCGTTCGCCGGGCGCGAGTTCCACCGCCGTCGCCGGACCGCCGTCCCAGCGCAGGTCGATCTGCCAGCGGGCGGCCAGCCCGGGATTTTCCAGCGCGAAACGGAACAGCAGCGGTTCACCGGCGTAGACCGGCCGCGCCCCGAGCGCACGCAGCGACAGGCCGCGCAGATTGTGGTGGCAGTGATGGATGCTGACGATGCCGAGCGCGGCCAGCAGGAAGGTCAGCGCGAAACCCATGTTGTTGCTGTAGTTCATCGCGCCGAGCAGCATCGTGAACACGATGGCGCCGAAGACCAGTCCGGCACGCGTGGGCAGGATGTAGACGCGCCGCGGTTCCAGTTCGACGCAGACCGGGTCGGTGCCCTGCCGGGCCGCCGCCCAGCGGCGCAGGCGCCTGCCCAGGCTGTTCGCGGCCGTCTGCAGCACCGCGGCCATCGGGCTCAGGGTACCGGCACGCTGTCCAGTACCAGTTGCGCGAGATCCTGCTGGTGCTCGCTGCTGACCTGCTCACGGCTGCGCAGTCGGTGCGCGGCCACCGGCAGGAAGACGGCCTTCAGGTCCTCCGGGCGCACGCCGCGGTGGCCGGCCAGCATCGCCCAGCAGCGCGCCGCCGCCAGCAGGTCGACGGCCGCCCGTGGTGACAGCCCGACCTCGATCTCCGGCGCTTCACGGGTGAAGCCGATCAGCGCCTGCGCGTAGTCGAGCAAGGCCTCGGCGAGGTGCACGCTGCGCGCGGCCGCCTGCATCTCCGCCAGTTCCGCGACCGTGACCACCGGCTCGATCCCGGCCAGCATCGCGCGCCGCTGCGTGCCGCGCAGCAGTTCGCGCTCCAGTTCCGGCGCCGGGTAACCGAGGCCGATGCGCATCAGGAAACGGTCGAGCTGAGACTCGGGCAAGGGAAAGGTGCCGACCTGGTGCGTCGGGTTCTGCGTGGCGATGACGAAGAACGGCGCCGGCAGGTCATAGGTCTGCCCGTCGACGGTGACCTGGTGCTCTTCCATCGCCTCCAGCAACGCGCTCTGGGCCTTCGGCGTCGCGCGGTTGACTTCGTCGGCGAGGATCAATTGCGCGAACAGCGGTCCCGGGTGGAACTGGAATGCCCCGGCCTGCTGGTCGAAGACCGAAACGCCGATCACGTCGGCCGGCAACAGGTCGCTGGTGAATTGCACGCGGCGGTAATCGAGGCCCAGCGCGGCGGCCAGCGAGCGCGCCAGCAGCGTTTTGCCGACCCCGGGCAGATCCTCGATCAGCAGGTGCCCGCGGGCCAGCAGGCAGCAGACGGCCAGCCGGATCTCCCGGTCCTTGCCGAGCAGGATCTCGCCAACCCGTGAGACCACGCGCTCAGCGCCGGCGCGCGCCCTCGCCAGGCGGTCGTGATCGGCCATCAGTGCAACGGAATCGGTCATCTTCGCCGCAATTTAACACCGGGATCCGGGCGGCGCGGGCCGCGGCCGGATTCAGGACACACAGTCATGCCGCATGGTGCCCGATCCGGCGCCGCGGCAGTGCGACCTGGTGCGCAGAAT
>RFHQ01000194.1 GCA_003695765.1 Gammaproteobacteria bacterium | reverse complement strand
TCGCTGGTGTGTCGTTGCCTGGATCTGACCTTGCACGACCTGCAGAAGGGCTGAATGGACGTGCCCCAGCGCAGCCCGGTCGCAGGCCGCGTCGGCAGACGGTGAGCCGACGATGAGCAAGCCTGGAGCGATCCCGCCAGCGGCCGCCGACTTTCTAGCCGCCCATCCGGAGCTGGAATTCATCGAGGTCTTCCTCGCCGACCTCAATGGCGTGCTGCGCGGCAAACGCCTGCGCGCAGGCTCGGCGAAGAAACTTTTCGCCCCCGGTATGCGCCTGCCGCGGTCGGTCGTCGGTGTCGACATCTGGGGCGGCGACGTGCTGGACAACGGCCTGGTGCACGACAGCGGCGACAGCGATGGTCTCTGCGCGGCGGTGCCACCGGGCCTGCAGCCGGTGCCCTGGGCCCGGCGCCCGACCGCGCAGTTGCTGACGATGATGCGCGAGTCCGACGGCAGCGAGTTCGATGCCGATGCCCGCAGCCTTGCGCTGCGCCTGCAGCGCGAGCTGGGCCGGCGCGGCCTGTCGGCCACCGTCGCATTCGAACTCGAGTTCTACCTGCTGGCCTCCCGCAGTGATCCGCTTGGCCGGCCATTGCCACCGCCGCTGCGCGGCAAGGCGCGCCGTGATACCGAGAGCCACATGTACGCGATCGAGGAGCTGGCCTCGCGCGAGGCCTTCCTCGACGATCTCTACGCCGCCTGCGAACGGCAGGGTCTGCCGCTGGGCGGCGCGGTCTCCGAGGCCGGGCCATCGCAGTTCGAGATCAATCTGGAACACGTCGATGACGCCGTCCGCGCTGCCGACTACGCGCTGTTGTTGCGCCGCGCGGTCGGGGGCGTGGCCCGCCGGCACGGTCTGCTGGCGACTTTCATGGCCAAGCCCTTCACCGAACTCGCCGGCAACGGCATGCATGTCCATTTCAGCCTGCAGGACGAGCGCGGGCGCAACGTCTTCGACGACGGCAGCGAGCAGGGCAGCGACGCACTGCGCTGCGCGATCGGCGGGCTGCTCGCCAGCGCACCGGAAGCGATGCTGATCTTCGCGCCGCAGCTGAATTCGCAGCGCCGCTTCCGGGCAGATTCGCATGCGCCGACGCGCGCGGCCTGGGGTTACGACAATCGCACCGTCGCGATCCGCGTGCCGTCCGGCGAACCGCCGGCCCGGCGCTTCGAGCACCGGATAGCCGGCGCCGACGCCAATCCCTATCTCGTGTTGGCCGCGATCACCGCCGGCCTTCTGCATGGACTGGAAGGCGGGCTCCGGCCACCGGCGCCGGTCAGCGGCAACGCCTACCGCAGCGAGGCCCCGGAATTGCCGGCGGACTGGGACGACATGCTCGTTCGCTTCAGCGAAGGCAAAATCATCGTCCCGGCCTTCGGCGAACGCCTGGTCAAGGTCTTCTCAGCCTGCAAGCGCCAGGAAATGCGGATGTTCGCCGAGCGTATCAGCGACATCGAATACGCCGCCTATCTGCGCGCTTTCTGAATGCCCGGCCTGCCGGGCGTCGCGCCGGCTGCGGTATCATGCAGCGGCGATTCCAGCGGAGATCCCGGCGGCGGCTTCATGACCGATCGCGCAGAACAAAACGTCGCGCGCTTCTACGGCACGGTCGGCTGGCGGGCCACGGAGGGCGTGACCGAAGATGCCCGGCAGTGGGAGGACCTGCGGCCCTGCGCGGCCGACTATGTCAGCCGCTGCCGGCGCCGCGTGTTGCGGCACATCCCCCCGGCCGGCGAGCGCTTGCTGGACATGGCCTCCGGTCCGGTGCAGTACACCGAATATATTGAATACTCAGGTAATTTCCAGCGCCGCTATTGCGTGGACCTGTCGGCCGAGGCGCTGCGCCAGGCCCGCGAGCGGCTCGGCGAGCACGGCGTCTACCTCTGTGGCAGCTTCTTCGATCTCGAGCTGCCGGACGATTTCTTCGATTGCAGCATCAGCCTGCACACGATTTATCACATCGCGGCCGATCGCCAGGAAGCGGCCGTGCGCAAGCTACTACGTGTGACCAAGCCCGGCCAGCCGGTGATCATCGTCTACAGCAATCCCGATGCGGTGAAGCTGTCGCCGAAGGCGCTGATTCCGTTCCGGCAGCGCTACAAGGCCTGGCGCCGCCGGCGCCGACAGTCGAAAGGCATCTACTTCCGCCCGCATCCGCTGGACTGGTGGCAACGTTTTCAGGATGTGGCGGATATCGAAATGCATCCCTGGCGTTCGCTGACGGCGGCCGACCAGAAGCGCTGGTTTCCCGACAACCGCCTGGGGCGGTGGCTATTCGACCGGCTCTATGCGCTGGAAGAACGTTACCCCGATTTCTTCCTGCGGCATTTTGCCTACCCGATGATCGTGTTGCGCAAACGCCGGGCCGGCCGCGGTGAGTCCCCCGCATGATCGTCGATGGCAAGAACCTCGCCGACTGGCAGGGCGAGGAGCTGATCTTCCTGATCTGCCAGCCGCGCTCCGGATCGACGCTGCTGCAGCGAATGCTCGGCGAGCATGCCGATATCCTGGTGCTGCCGGAACCCTGGGTGATGTTGCACCCGCTGTATGCCCGCCGCCGCGAGGGCATCGAGACCGAATACGACCATTCGCTGGCCCTGATGGCGCTGGACGACTATCTACGCCGCATCGATACGGATGGCGACGCGCTGTTCGACGAAGCCGTCAAGGCCTGGGCCTGGTGTCACTACCGGGCGGCGCTGGCCGATTCGGGCAAGACGCTGTTTCTCGACAAGACCCCCCGCTATTACTTCATCGCCGAAGATCTGCAGCGCCTGTTTCCCCGCGCCCGCTTCATCTATCTGCTGCGCAACCCGCTGGCCGTGCTGCGATCCTTGCTGAATACCTGGATACAGGGAAATTGGGTCGTCTTCTCGAACTTCCACCACGATCTCGTCACGGCGCCCGGCAAGTTGCTGGCCGCCGCGGCGCGGGGCGAAAGCCGCCGGTGCCTGTTGCACTATGAGAGCTTGGTCGCCGAGCCCGAGGCCACGCTGAAGCGGCTCTGCGATGAGCTGGCGCTGGAATTTCAGCCCGGGATGTTGCGCTATCGTGGCTCGGAAAAACTGGCCGGTGGCTTCGGTGACCCGGTCACGGTCGATGCGCACGACCGGCCGGTCGGCGATTACGCCGAGCAATGGCGTGATCTGGCCGGCGATCCACAGCGGCGGCACATCGCCCATGCCTATCTGGACGCGCTCGGCGATCCACTGCTGCAGCAGCTCGGTTACGATCCCGAGGCGCTGAGGGCCGCGCTGGGCAAACCACCCAGGATCCGGGGCGACATCATTCCGTGGGAGCGGCTGATCGATCCGGGCTTCACCGGCATCCAGCCGAAGCGCTCGAAGCTCAGGCTGGCCTGGCGCGTGCTCCGCGGGCGTCCCCTGCCGCAACAGGACGGTTGCTAGCGCATGCGCAACCAGCAAGCGCCTGCGCAGGAAGCATTGCCCGTCGGGGTCGTGATACCGACCTTGAATGCGATGCCCTTATTACCGGCGCACGTCGAGTCGATGCGGCCATGGCTGCCGCTGGTCCGGGAAATTATCGTCGTCGACAGTCACTCGGAAGACGGCAGCGCCGACTACCTGCGCGAGGCATTGGCGGCCCATGAAGTCGAGATTCACCAGCGGCCGCGCGGTCTCTACCAGGCCTGGAACTTCGGCATTTCACGGATCCGGTCGCCGTATGTGTATATCTCGACCGTCGGCGACAGCATTACGGCCGACGGCTTGCGGCACCTCGTTGCAGTCGCGGAGGCGCTCGAGGTGGATATCGTTTTGAGCCCGCCTGCCTTCATCGATGAACGCGGGCAGCCGATCGAGCATATCGACTGGCCGATTCACCGGCTGCTCCGGGAATTGCGCCTGCACGGGCCGGCGCGGCTGTCCCGCTGGGCTGCTTTCGGGCTGGCGGTGATTTCCGGTGGTCAGGCGCTGCTCGGCAGCTCGGCCAGTAATCTGTATCGCAGCGAATGCCTGCAGCAACGCCCCTTCTCCCCGGACTATGGCACGGCGGGGGACACGGCCTGGGGGCTGCAAAACGCGCTGCAGCTAACGTTTGCCGTCACGCCGGCGAAGTTCAGTACCTTTCGCGAACACGAAAAGGCCTACGCGGCATCGACCTATGCGGTGCCCGAGCTGGTGCGCCGGCTGGAAGAGCTGGCGGAGCAGACCTTCGCCACAGCTTTGCGCGATGACCCGTCACAGGCTGCGGCCGCCGAAGCAGCGGCTGTTGCCCGCCTGTTCATGGTCCGCGAGCAGATTCGCGTTCACCAGCGGCGGCTGTCGGCGGCGCGGCGCAGCCCGGGCCTGCCCTGGTTTCTGCGGCCCGGCGCCTGGCGGGCCCGGTGGCGGCGCAATGCGGCGCGGCGCGCGTTCGAGCGGACCGTGGATCGCTTCTTTCGGGAGCTGGATCACCGGCCGGCCCCGGCGGGAGAGTTTGTCGAGCTCCCTCGTTGCGAATGGGCACGCAGCGGATGATTTCCTTCGAGCATGGATTCCTGTTCGTGCACGTGCCGAAGACGGCCGGCAACTCGATCCAGAACATCCTCCGTGATTACTCGGAAGACCGGATCGTCTGTGTCGCCCCGCATCAGGATGGAGTCGAGCGCTTCGAGGTCCGATCCGATCGCTACCAGGTCCACAAGCATTCGACGCTCGCGGAATACCAGGCGCAGCTTGGGCAAGATGGGCTCGACCGGCTGTTCAAGTTCAGCTGCGTGCGGAACCCCTGGGAACGGGCCATTTCCCGCTATTTTTCGCCGGACCGCGGCTCGGTGGAATGGGATCCGGGTGCCTTTGCCGATTTTCTGGCCTGCGTCGAGCCCTTGCAGCACTACGTCTCGCTGCCAGGCCGCGAGCAGCCGCCGGCCTGTTTTCGCAACGTCGACTTCTACATACGCTTCGAGCGCCTGAACGACGATTTCCGCCGGGTCTGCGATCGCCTCGGCCTGCCGTTTCAGCCCCTGCCGGTCCGCAACCGCTCACGTCACGGGCATTACCAGGAGTATTATGACAAGCGCTCCCGCAAGCTCGTCGCCAGGAAGTTCGCAGCGGAAATCGACTATTTTGGTTATGCTTTTTGATTCCTGCAGCAAGGCTGCCATGCACAGCGAAAGGCTCCAGATGAGACGCGGACCGACTGGTCGCCGGAGGCGGCCATGAGCAAGACGGCATTGATCACCGGCGTGACCGGTCAGGACGGCGCCTATCTGGCCGAATTCCTGCTGGA
>RFHQ01000004.1 GCA_003695765.1 Gammaproteobacteria bacterium | reverse complement strand
TGCTGGTAGACCAGCTGGCCGTCCGGCCCGACCATGAACACGGTGTTGAAGAAGCGGTCCGGATAGCGCGGATTCCGGGTCTTCAGCTGCGCCAGGATGAAGCAGCCGTGCTGGCGGGCCTTCTCGCCGAGCCTCTCGCTTTCCCAGCCGGGCAGCTCGGCGGCCATCGTGGCCGCGTATTCGGCCTGGTCCATGTCCAGGATCTCGTCGATGAAGCCCTGGATTGCGCCTTCACCCAATGCGATCAGACGGACCGGCAACTCCAGCGAACAGATATGCGCCACCAGGTCGATCATGTTGCCGATGTGCTTCAGGTTCTTCTCGACCTGCTCGCGGCTGCGCACGTTGTGCACCGAGGTTTGCAGGGCCACGGCGGTATAGGGCTCGATCATGCGCGGTCCTCCGCTTCAGGCCGCCGACTGCTTGCCGGACGGCGGCGTGACATCGTCTTCCAGCCGGACTTCGTCGGCGCCAGGCGTAACCGGCCGGATCAGCTTGTCCACGTCCTCCAGGTCCATGGTCGCGTCGATGCCGACCCGCACCGACTTCTGGCCGGCCTTCGCGGCGCGTTCCAGTTCCCAGCTCTGCACCTCCGGTATCAGCACGAACTTGCGTTCCGTCGCCGCGCGGTTCCAGATCGCCCACTCGACATCGGCCAGGTCAGCGACATCGATATCCTCGTCCACGACGATGATGCGCTTGACGATCATGCCGACCGGGAATATGTGCCCGCCACCGGCAAAGGCGCGCCGGATGATGTCCTGCGGCTGGTCGTCGCTTTGCTTGTCGATCGAGATCACGACATGGGCGAGGGTGCCCAGTCCGGGCTCGAGGAACACGTGCATGCGCTTCGCTTCGGGCACGGCGTCGCGAATCGCCGCTTCGACGCTGCGCTGGACACCATAGACTGCCACGCTGCCCAGCGTATTGTGTTCCGGATTGCGTCCAGCCAGGATCGAATAGAAATATGGCTCCTGGCGGTGCGTGATGGCCGTGACCCGGGTCACCGGCGCGTTCTCCGGGCCGTACTGGCCGGCAAACTCGCCGAGCAGGTTTTCGACCCGCCGCGAGAAATCGACCATCCCCTCGATGATGAATTCAGCGGTGGCCGGCACCAGCAAATCGTGGCTGACGGCCTTGACCAGCTCTATCGGACGTCCCTGCAGCGCGCCGCCGACATCGTATTCGCAGACGCCGGGCGGGAGCTTGCAGGCCGCGGCCGTCAGCATCGCCGGATCGCAACCGATCGCCAGCGCAATCGGCATCGGCTGCCCGCTGGCCTCCCAGGCGGCGTAGTTCTGCCGCAGATCGCTCATCGAGCTGGCATTGATGACACATTCGCTGCGGCCGGTGACCAGGGTCCGATAGACCCCGACGTTGTAGACCCCGGTGTCCGGGTGCTTGGTGATCCCGATCGCCGCCGTGATGAATGGCCCGGTGTCGTGTTCGAAAAAGACAGGCACCGGCAGGCTGTCCAGGTCGACGTCGGCGCCGGTGTGAACGACGGCCTGTGCCGGCGCAGCCGCGACTTCCACCGGCGCCAGCGGGCTGGCCTTGGCCTGCTCGAGCAGCGCGTCGAATTCGGCGTCCCCGAATCGGGCCGGGTCCTGGCCCAGCGCCAGTCCGAAGCGTTCCAGCTTGTTCAGCAGGCCGCCGACCAGCGGGTAGGGACTGCCCTCGACCTGCTCGAACAGGAAGGCCTTGCGTTCGCGCTCCACAGCGGCCATGACTGCAGCCACCTCGTAACGGCGCCGCACCGGGCGTCCGATGCGCAGCAGTTCGCCATCCTGTTCCAGGCGCTGGATGAAAGATCGCAGGTCGTAGACCACGGGCATGCCTCGCAATTGCCGGAAAGTCGGGGCTATTCTAGTGCCCGTGCTCCGGCTCGCGATCGGACCGCTAGCCAATGACCACTGACAGGGCATGGCGACGACCCGCTGCGCCGCCGCCGGGTCCGTCTTTCGCAAAAAAGGAATAACATTAAGCGAATATAACAATAACATATGAATATGTTTTCCAGTAATTTATTCGATCAGTCCGGCGCTGCCGATGCTTGATGCCGGGCTCGAACGCCACTTGCGCGCGATCGTCGGCCCGAACGGTATCGTCGGCGGTGAGGACCTGCGCTCGCGCAGCGCCGGCGTCTGGGGCAGGCCGCGAACGATCGCCGCGGGTCTGCTCGTGAGGCCGGCCGATACAGGCGAGGTCGCGGCAGTGCTGGCCGAATGCAATCGACGATGCCAGCCAGTGGTGACCCACGGTGGCCTCACCGGCACCGTTGACGGGGCCTGGGCCGAGCCGCATGAGCTGGTTTTGTCGCTGGAGCGGATGCAGGCGATCGAGGAACTGGATCCAGACGGGCGCACGCTGCTGGTGCAGGGCGGGGCGACGCTGCAGTCGGTGCAGGAGGCGGCCGAAGAAGCCGGGCTGATGTTCCCGCTCGATCTCGGCGGGCGCGGTAGCGCGACGTTGGGCGGCAATGCGGCCACGAATGCCGGCGGCAACCGGGTCCTGCGTTATGGCATGGTGCGCCAGTCGATCCTTGGTCTCGAAGCGGTGCTGGCCGATGGCCGCGTGCTGAGCTCGCTTAACAGCCTGTTGAAGAACAATGCCGGCTACGATCTGAAGCAGCTCTTCATCGGCAGCGAGGGCACGCTGGGCGTGATCACCCGGCTGGTCCTGCGCCTGCTGCCGGCCCCGGCGAGCCAGCAGACCGCGCTGCTGTCGGCTCCGGATTTCGCCAGCGTCGTGCGCTTGCTGGGACGGCTGGACCGGGACCTGGGCGGACAGCTCAGTGCCTTCGAACTGCTCTGGGGAAACTTCTACGACTTCATGGCCGAACCGCTGAGTACCCCGCCATTGCCTCGCGGTCAGCCGTTCTACGTCCTGGCGGAGTCGCTGGGTGCCGATCCGGAGTACGACCAGGCACGTTTCGAGCAGGTGCTGTCGGATTGCCTGGACGAGCGGTTGGTCATAGATGCCGTGATCGCGAAGTCCGAGCAGGAGCGGCGGAACATCTGGGCCGTGCGCGATGACGTCGTGCGCCTCTGGGAGCTGGAACCGATGTTCCTGTTCGATGTCAGCCTGCCGATCCGGGCGATGCAGGACTACGTCAGCGAGCTGGAGCAGGCCTTGCGCGAACGCTGGCCCGACGCGGTCTTCTTCGTTTTCGGGCACCTCGGCGACGGCAACCTGCACCTGTCGATTTCGGCCGGGCCGGCCGACGGCAGCGCAAGGCCGGCG